>NZ_JANPCM010000413.1:0-9736 GCF_031430955.1 Ferruginibacter sp. | reverse complement strand
GCTGCAACTTTATACCCCGATGCCGAAGATTTAAACAGGGATAATACATTAAATCAAACAGAAGAATATTTTCAGTATATAGTTGATATTAAACCACCTGCAGCTCCGGAAATGAACATTGGTACAAACTATATTGTAGATAAAAAAGTAGTTCCAATTGCTTTGGTAGATGGTACCTCAAGAAATGAAACCTGGTACCAGTTTAGAATCCCTGTTGGACAATACATCAGAAAAATTGGCAACATCCCCGATTTTAAATCGATTCGTTTTATTAGAATGTTTTTAACTGATTTTAGCGATAGTGTTACGTTACGTTTTGGGCAGCTGCAGTTAACAAGAAATGTATGGCGCAGGTTTCAGTATAAAATTGACACTTTTGGTATATATACCCAGCTGCCTCCCAGCGCAACAAATTTTACTGTAGGCGCTGTTAATATAGAAGAGAATGATAAAAGAGATCCATTACCTTACCGCACCCCTAGCGAAATTGAGCGCCAGCAAACATTAAGCAGCAATGGCGTAAACTTATTGCTCAACGAGCAAAGTATGAGCCTGCAATTTTGCAATTTAGCTAAAGGCGATGCAAGGGGGGTTTTTCAAACCTTTGCCAACAGAGATTTAAGGCAATACCGTAAAATGGCCATGTACATACATGCAGAAAAAGCTAAGTTAGGGCCGGCACTGGTTGATAAAGATTTAACGGCAGTAATCCGTATTGGAACCGATTTTGTAAACAATTATTATCAAATAAGAATTCCGTTAAACTTAACGGGTTTAGGTGCTTCAAGCCTCGACCCTAACTCTGTAAAGTATAATGACACTTTGTGGCTTGCATCAGATGCACTGGATATTGATTTGCAAAGTTTGATAAAGTTAAAACAAAAACGAAATGCCGACCCGTCGATACCCACAACAAGTATATACCGCCAGGCACAGGCTAACGGGCAGGAATACGCAGTAATTGGCAGCCCCAATTTGGCAGAAGTGGGTGGTGTTTTAATTGGTGTGGAGAATACCAACCAGGCCGGCGGGGCATGTGGCGAAATGTGGGTGAACGAATTGCGTTTATCTTCTATTGACGAAAGTGGCGGCTGGGCCGCATTAGGCAGGGTAGATTTAAGCCTTGCCGATTTGGGTACCATTTCTTTGTCTGCCAATAAACATACCTCAGGCTTTGGCACATTGGAGCAAAGGGTAAATGAAAGATACAGGGACGATTTTTTACAATACGATATTTCGGCCAATTTAGAATTAGGTAAATTGCTTCCAAAGAATGCTGCTGTTTCCATTCCGTTTTTTGGCAGTTATTCGCAAACGGTAAGCACACCGCAATACGACCCTTACGATAAGGATATAAAGTTAAAAGACAAATTAAAATCGGCTCAATCGGCACAAAAAGATTCAATCAAAAATGATGCGGTTGATTTCACCTCAACAACTACAGTAAATTTTACCAACGTTCGCAAAAACAGAACGGGTACTAAAAAGCCAAAGATCTACGATATCTCCAATTTCGATATCAGCTATTCTTATCTTAATACTAAAAGGCATAATCCTTTAATTGAAAGCGATGAGGTAACCAAACATCATGGGGGATTGGGTTATTTGTTTAGCCCTCAGCCAAAATATATTGAACCACTTAAAAAAGTAAAATTATTCAATAAAACAAAAACACACTGGTTCGATTTAATAAAAGATTTTAATGTAAATCTTATCCCCTCTACATTAAGTTTCCGTGCAGATGTTAACCGGCAATTTGGGGCTATCCGTCCACGTAGTGTTGGGGCATCCAAATATGCTATTCCGGAAACTTATGATAAATATTTTATTTTTCAGAGAGATTATATTTTACGCTGGAATTTTACCCGGTCCATAAACTTCGATTTTACCGCCACCAATAATTCAAGGGTAGATGAGCCGGCAGGAAGACTGGACAACAAAACAAAAAAAGATTCAGTTTGGAAAAACTTTCTTAAAGGCGGAAGAAATACTATGTACAGGCATACCGCCAATTTTACTTACACATTGCCTACCACAAAATTTCCTTTGCTGGACTGGACGACGATGAATGTTAGTTACCAGGCAAATTATGGATGGATTGGAGCATCACGTTTGGCAGTTAGCCTGGGTAATATTATAGAAAATGGCCAGCAAAAAGAAGCTGCTGCACAATTTGATTTTACAAGATTATACCAAAAATCTAAATGGCTGCGCCAGTTAGAGCAACCATCTAATAAAGAAGACAGGGAAAAATGGAGAAAGCGTATAACTAAAGTAAAAGATACAGTAACTACTAAAACGGGTAAGAAAATTATTAAAACAAGAAAAATAATTGATAGGACAGCTTTGCCTTATGTTGGCACACCCGAAAAAATTCTTGGTAAATTATTAACCAGTATTAAACAGGTAAGCGCCACCGTTTCCGAAAACGCCAACACCCGTTTACCCGGCTATGCCGACAGTACAAAATACCTTGGGCAAAACTGGAAGAGCATGGCACCCGGTGTCGACTTTCTTTTAGGTCGGCAACCAGATACCGGCTGGCTAAATAATGCTGCGGCAAAAGGGCTTATAACCAAGGATACAACTTTCAATTCCTTATTTACACAAAACTTTAATCAATCTATCACTTTAACTGCACAACTGGAACCAGTAAGAGATTTAACCATTTCTATAAACTTAAGAAAGACGTTTAATAAAAACTATTCTGAAACATTCCGTTATGCAGATACCAGCGGAGGCTCCAATTTTAAATTTGGCCACCTTAACCCTTATGCCGGCGGTGGTTTTGATGTAAGCTATATTGCCTACAAAACTTTGTTTGGTAAATTCGATCCCAACCGTGTTTCCGAAACCTTTAAAAAGTTTCAGGATTACAGGGTTATTTTATCTGAACGTTTAGGAAAAACAAATACATATAATATTGTAAATGGCCGTACCACACCCGGTGCAGATGGTTATTATTATGGCTACGGAAAATATGCTATTGATGTACTGGTGCCGGCATTTATTGCCGCCTATACATCAGATGACCCTAAATCAGTTTCTTTAATTAAACAGAGTAATCCCAATATAAAATCAAATCCTTTCCGTGCTATTTTACCCAAACCTAACTGGAAGATTGATTACAATGGGTTAAGCCGTGTTAAAGGATTAGAAAAAATATTTACTAATTTCTCCATCTCTCATGGGTATAATGGAAGCCTTAGCATGAACGGGTTTACTTCAGCATTGCTGTACCAGGATGTTTCAAGATTTGGTTACCCGTCTTTTTATGACACTGCATCTAATAATTACCTTCCTTTTTTCCTGGTGCCCAACATTTCTATTAGCGAACAGTTTTCGCCGTTAGTAGGGGTAGATATGATGTTTACCAACCAGATGCAGTTTAAATTTGAATATGCTAAAACAAGGCAGTTAAGTTTAAGCCTTATAGATTTTCAATTGAGTGAGGTACGCAGTTCGGAATTTAGTATTGGCGCAGGCTACAGAAAAAAAGGTTTGCGTTTACCATTCAATATAAACTTGCCTAAATTTTTGCAAAGTAAAAACGCCAGTACCAGCAAAAGCAAATTGGAGAATGAAATTAATTTCCGCTTGGATTTTAAAATACGGGATAACGTAACTGCCAACAGCCGGTTAGATCAAAATACAAACTTTGCAACTGGTGGCAGTAAAGAAATTACCATTGTACCAACTATTGATTATTATCTCAGTAACAGGGTGCAGGTTAAGTTTTATTTCGATCAGCGCAAGGTAATACCTTACATATCCTCCAGTGCGCCGGTTACCAATACAAGAGCAGGTGTGCAGATAAATGTTTCGTTAGCACAATAAGGTAAAAAAATATTACATGTAATTCTTCCTCATCATTTTTGATGGGCATTTTTATTGCTTTGTAGCGTAAAAGGTTTTGGAATGCTGCACATACGCAAAAGCAATGGTTATTCTAAGGTTTCTGGATGATAAAACAAAGTAAAACAATTCGCAAACCAGACAGGTTTTATAAAGCTGTAATAATTTTAAAAATTGTTTAGGCCTAAACAGTTTTTGTAAATCTCAAAGGATTTGTGATTATTGGCAAAAATTTTATTGGGAGCATAGGTAAAAGAAAAGAGCCCTGTTTTAACAGAACTCTCTTGAGATTATAACCAAGCAAAAAACGAGTTATTTAACTTTTTTAAGCAGCATTACATAACCGCATAAACCCTTTTTCTTTTTATTAACCTGTACGGGTTTCATCATATGGTACTCCGAAAATTGAGGTATGTAAGAATAACTGATAACATTGCCATCCACATCGCCCCACATTTTTTTCTGGTACACCACTTGTTTTTCGTTCCAGTCAAACATTCTTACTTCGTATAATTTTGAACTGATGTCGCCGATAAATACAAACTGATACCAGCTTCCTTCTGTTAAAGGAACAATCACCGGCATTTCGTATTCGCTTTCCATTTCCATAGAAGCTTCTTTTACCACAATAAAACCCTGTTTGGCCAATTCCTGTTTCATACTGTCTGCCTGGTGCATAATAGCGGGGCTGCTGCAGGCATTTTGACGTATTACATCCTGTGCATTAATTGAATAGCTAAATAAGAGGAAAATAATTGCTGAAAGTAGTGGTCTTAGGTTTTTCATTAGTTTTTCAATTTGAGTAATAGGATTTACAATTTTACGACATTTCTACCGGATTATTATAAAAATTTAACCTAAGCAGGTTATTAAAGCTTGAACGGAATAGGGGATGCTAATATTGTGCCAGAAGAATTAAAGTACCAATAAAATCCTAACTTACTGACTTCTATTAAAATAAAAGGCATCAGCCTGTTGAGTGGGGGTAATTACCAGGTCGTTAATACAAACATGGGCGGGCAAATGAGTACTGTAAAAAATTACTTCGGCAATATCCTCACCTGTAAGGGGTATAATGCCATTGTAGGTAGAAGAAGCAGTTGCAGTGTCTCCCTTATATCTCACTAAAGAAAATTCAGTCTCTACAGCCCCGGGGTGTATGCCGGTAACTTTTATATTATGTTTTAACAGATCAATACGCATGGCACGGTTTAGAGCATCTACTGCAAATTTGCTTGCACAATAGCCATTACCTCTTTCATACACCTCTTTACCTGCAACAGAGCCCATATTTACAATATGGCCTTCCTTTTTAGCAATCATAAAAGGAATAACAGCTTTTGTAATATAAAGCAACCCGTGCACATTGGTATTCAACATGGTTTCCCAATCGTTTAAATCGGCATCTTCAAAACTATCCCTGCCGAGTGCAAGGCCTGCATTATTAATAAGTATTGCTATATTTTGCCATTCGGCAGATAAAGTACTTATTGCATTAAATACGGCTGCCTTATCCTGTACATCAAAACAAAGGGGTAATACGGTAATGCCATGTTCACTTTCTAAATCATTTTTCAATTCATCCAATCTTTCTTTTCTTCTTCCAGTAATAATTAAATCGTGCTTTGCAGCCGCAAATTTTTTTGCACAGGCTTCTCCAATTCCCGAAGTGGCGCCGGTTATTAAAACAATGCTATTCATAGCTGCAAATTAGTTCTATGCCAGCAAATAAAAAAGCTTCTGCAGTTGCAAAAGCTTTTTATTAAAATAATTTATTTGGATGATAAAACACTTTCTAGTGCAAGAATCAGAAAAAAACCTCACTTATTAGTGAGGCGATTATTTCTTAATGCGATTTTATAATCAGTTTCATTCCTGTATAACCTGGCCTTATTTCAGGCATTATAATTTTTTGTTTGTAAGGAATGATATAGACGGTATTTCCTTTTTGATAAGTAACCAGTGTTTTACTTATCATTGAATTGCCAACAGTGGCCTTATTTAAAAATACACTTCCCGTATATCTTAAACCAGATTTAAGATTAAGAGAAACAGAATTTCTTAATGTTGCAGGTGTACTGATGTTTAAAGTAACTTTTGATTTACTTTTTTTCCCAATGCCTCTATCAGCCAAAACACTTTGCGTTGCGCTAAAAAGCACAATCGCAACGAGCAGTAATTTTGATATCTTAATCATTGGTTAAATTTATAGCACAAATATATTAAAAAATATCCGGTATTTACATACCACTCATACATTGTTTTTGCATTTCTTTAACGATTTAAGCAAAAAAAAGTTACAAAAACTTGTGTAGTTATTTAAAAGGGGGTAATTTACAATAACTTATACCACAAATGAGTAAACATCCTTACCGGCAGGACAGAGATGAATTAAGGGAATTGCTGTTGCAATACAATAACCTTAAATCGGGCAAACCCAACTCTTTTATTGAGGAGGATTCCTTTGAACGCCTTATTGATTATTATGACGAAAAGGAGCAACTGTCTCCGGCGCTGGAAGTTTCGGAGTATGCCATCCGGCAATATCCTTATTCTGCCCCATTATTATTAAGAAAAGCAGATCTGTTAATTGCCCTGCGGCGTTATAAAGAAGCACTGCATATTTTGGAGCAGGCAGAATTACTGGATGGGAAAGATACCAACCTTTTTATTTTAAAAACAGATGCTTACCTGGCTTTAGACCAGCAGGAAAAAGCTGCTGCTGTTTTAGAAACGGCATTAGATGATTTTGATGGCGAAGAAAAAGTTGATTTATTATTTGAACTGGCAGATGTATATGATGATTATGAAAATTTTGAAAAAGTTTTTGATTGCCTTAAAATGATTTTAGAGCAGGAGCCCAACAACGAAGAAGCATTATATAAAATTTGTTTTTGGACAGACTTTACAGGAAGAAATGAAGAAGGCATACGGCTGCATCAAAAAATAATTGACGAGTTTCCGTTTAACGAACTGGCATGGTTTAATCTTGCTGCTGCTTACCAGGGTTTAAAATTGTACGAAAAAGCTATAGATGCCTATCATTATGCAGTGGCTATTGACGACAAGTTTGATTATGCATGGCGTAATATGGGAGATGCTTTTTTACGTTTACGTAAATACAAAGAAGCCATTGAAGTGCTTGAAAAAGTTTTAGAACTGGCGAGGCCAGAGGATGTTATTTATGAGGCTATTGGGCACTGTTATGATAAGATGGGCAACTTTGCAGAAGCCCGGTTTAACTATAAAAAGGCCGTTCACCTTAATAATGGCGATAGCCAGCTGCATTACAAAATTGCCTGTACTTACATGAATGAAGGCAATTGGGGCAGTGCGGTTAAAAATTTAGATGTAGCTATGCGTATGCACCGCCTGCAGCCAGAATATAATCTTGCGCTTGGCCAATGTTATATGGAAATGGGTAAATTAGATGATGCCATTACTTATTTTGGCAACGTGGTAAGAGTGAGGCCAAAAAATTTAAACGGGTGGATGGAATTACTAAAATGCCTGTACAAAGCCGAACTGTTTGAGGAAGCACTGGAATATGCAGGGTTTGCCTACGAACAAACAGACGGTAAAACTATTTTTATCTTTTATAAAAGTGCTATATTATTCGCAATGGGAAAATCGAAAGAAGCCATAATACAATTAGAAAATGGCATGCAAATAAATCCCAAACTCATAAAAAAATTAATTGAATTAAATCCCTCCATTTTACAAAGCCAGCAGGTAGTGGATGTAATCGCACGTTTTAAAAAGAAAAGGTCTCATTAATTCTTTGCTTTCACTAATTGTTCTGTACTTTTTTACAATTGTTTATTGCTTATTGACAATTGCTTACCGGCCATTGACAATTGTTTATTGCCTATTTGTTTTTACATTTGCACCACTTAAAAAAATAAGCATGAATTTTAACCTTTCTCAAATACCCGACAGAAATACAAAACCACGTGAACATGGCATTACAATGGTAATGGATAAAGGCCTTAGTGTAGAAGAAGCAAAAAATTTTATGAGTGTATCGCATCCGCATGTGGATATTGTTAAATTGGGCTTTGGTACTTCTTATGTAACCCCTAACTTAAAAGATAAATTAGCTGTTTACCAATCTTACGATATACCGGTTTATTTTGGGGGCACTTTGTTTGAAGCCTTTTTAGTAAGAAACCAATTTGAAGATTTTATAAATGTTTGTAAAGAATTTGGGATCAATTACGTGGAAGTTAGTGACGGTTCTATTACCATACCGCATGCCGAAAAGTGCGGCTATATAGAAAAATTAACCAAGCACTTTACTGTGTTAAGTGAAGTGGGCAGCAAAGATGCCGCACATATTATTCCACCTTATAAATGGATTGAATTAATGAAAGCAGAACTTGAAGCAGGCTCTGCTTATGTAATTGCAGAGGCAAGAGAAGCTGGTAATGTGGGTATTTACCGTGGCACCGGCGAGGTAAGAGAAGGATTGGTACAGGAAATACTTACACAAATACCCGAAGGAAAAATAATTTGGGAAGCACCGCAAAAAGCACAGCAATTATACTTTTTAGAATTGATTGACTGTAACGTAAACCTGGGCAATATTGCGCCTAACGAAGTAATTCCGTTAGAAACTATGCGTATTGGTTTGCGTGGCGATACTTTCCATTTGTATTTAGATAAAAAGCCATCCTGATGAAGGTCTACGGCATCATAGGATATCCGCTGGGGCATTCTTTTTCACAAAAATATTTTACTGAAAAATTTGTAACCGAAGGTATCAGTGATTGCAGTTACAAAATTTTTGCAATTAAATCTGTAGATGGGTTAAAGGATGTACTAATTCAAAATCCTGATTTAAAAGGCTTTAATATTACTATTCCTCACAAGCAATCAATTCTTTCGCTGCTTGATGATACAACAAAGCTGCCACAAAATTTACATGCCTGCAATTGTATTAAAATTATTAATGGGAAATTAATTGGTTACAATACCGATGTAATTGGGTTTGAAGAAACACTTTTATCACAATTAAAAAGCCATCATACCAAAGCTTTAATTTTAGGTAATGGCGGTGCAGCCGAAGCTGTAAAATTTGTGTTAAATAAATTAAACATTGTATTTAAAATTGTTAGCCGAAAATTACATGATGGTTCTGATTTAACTTATGCAGATATAACCGAAAGAATAATTGGAGATAATCTTTTAATAATAAATACTACTCCATTAGGCACCTTTCCTGATGTAGAGGAATGCCCGGCTATCCCTTATCAATATTTAACTGCACAGCATTTTTTGTACGATTTGGTGTACAATCCGCCTAAAACTTTATTTCTTAAAAAAGGAGAGGAGTATGGCGCCGCAATTAAAAACGGTTACGATATGCTGGTAATACAGGCGGAAGAAAGCTGGCGTATTTGGAATGAAGAAAATTAAAAATTTCAAATCGATGTATTCAAAATCTCTTTCAATTTCCTCGGAATGGTAATAACTTTTTTTGCTATGTAATCATAACTCACCATTCCTGTTTTTGCGAAAGCCAGTACAATTATTTTGTCGTTTCTTTTTGTACTAAGCTCATAATATAATTCAAAGCTTACTTTCAAAATTTCTCCTATAGCAATTGTAATTTCAATTGCATCACCATAAAACGATTCATTTTTAAATTCAATAGCAATATCAGCTAATATTAAACCTGTGCCTTCAATATTTAATTCTGTATAGCCATGTTGCATCAGCCATTGCATTCTTGCTTCATGAATAATTGAAACAAAAGCATCATTGCCCAAATGATTGCCATCAACAAATTAGAAACTGGACCTGCCAACGAAACGATGGCTAGGTCGCGACGCGGATGACGTAAATTTCGCGCATCCACAGGCACAGGTTTTGCCCAACC
>NZ_JANPCM010000412.1:0-3519 GCF_031430955.1 Ferruginibacter sp. | reverse complement strand
GGAAGCTTATTAAGTTGAATGTAAATACTGATGCATCCACAGCAGTAGAATTGTATGACCTGGGAAATGACCCTTCTGAAAAAAATAACCTGGCAGAGAAATTTCCGGTCATTGTTAAAAAATTGAATGCGATGATCAAAGCTGCGCATTTGCCCAATAAGGACTGGCCTTTGTTGCCGGGGGACTTAACGGGGAAGAAGGTAGTGAACGATTAGATGTGGTTCCTTTTAACCTATCATGTAACTACAGGATGGCTGAAATGTTTTTATAAAATAAGTTGTGTCGCTATTCACATCCACCATTTATTATTTGTTAACGATTGTATCACACTTAAACCTTTTACAATAATGAAAGTTTTTTTAACAGGATTGCTGATAGCATCTGCCTGCACCTCATTGTATGCCCAGGAAATTTTAGAAACCGGGGGTAAAAAAATGCCCGCCGAATGGATAGATAAAGACACCCACCATAAAATGGTGTGGTTATCAGCCGGTTTACCGGGCAACAGCCTGAGTTTTTATTTTCACAATAATCCATTTATAGGTAACGAAATGATCTTTTATAACAACAGCAAACAAGCTGCCGCTGATGTTACCGATATGAAAAGAGAAGAACCGAAAGTTACTAACGTAAATGACAAACAGGTATACAGCATTAACCTGGCTACAAAAAAAATAACAAGGCTTACATCGTGCAGTTCACCCATGAGTGGCGAAGTAGTATGTGAAAAAACAAAAACTATTTTCTACCAAATTAAAGACAGCATTTTTGCACTTGATTTTATAACTAAAAAGACAAGGCTGGTATTTGTTTTTCCTGAAGATTTTAAATCAGGTATCAGCGCTGTAAATGCAGATGGCACTTTGCTGGGCGGATCAAGAGCGACTGATGCAGAAAAGGAAATTTTAAAAAACAATCCCAACAAAAGCAGTTTTTTTAATTTAATTTATGATGCTCATTTGCCTAAAACATTATTTACTATTGATGTTAAAACCGGGCAGCTTAATAAAATTTTTACCGATAGTGCCTGGTTAAATCATGTACAGTTTTCTGCAACTGATCCTGCATTGTTATCTTTTTGCCACGAAGGACCGTGGCATAAAGTAAACCGCATCTGGCATATTGATGTAAACACAAAAAAAATAACACAGGTACACCACCGTACCATGGATATGGAAATTTGGGGGCATGAGTGGTTTGGTAAAGCTGGTAAAACTATGTGGTTTGATCTGCAGCAACCGAGAGGTAAAACATTTTTTGTGGCAGGTTATGATGTGGCAACAGGTAAAGAAAAAAAATACGAATTGCAGCGTAACGATTGGAGTGTACATTACAACAGCAATGCCACTGAAACTTTATTTGCCGGTGATGGCGGCGATCCTGGTGCTGTAGCAAAAGCTCCTGACGGACAATGGATAAATTTATTTACACCCAATGGCGATAAATTTGTTACAGAAAAATTAGTGAACATGAAACACCACCAATATAAATTAGAACCTAATGTACATTTTAGCCCTGATGGTAAATGGATAATTTTCAGAGCGAATTTTGAAGGGGAGTCGAATGTGTATGCAGTGGAAATTAAAAAAAGTTGATTGGTTAATTAGTTGATTGGTTAATTGGTAAGTGCTGGCAAGTTTCTAAAATCTATAATGTAAATTCTCAGGTTATAAAAGTGTTTTATATGCGTAAAATATTTCTTTCTCTTTTAATTATTGTAATTACTTTATCGGCGTTAGCACAAATAAAATCACCGCTGGTAAATAATCAAACTAAACCCTGGACAAGATGGTGGTGGATGGGCAGTGCGGTTGATGAACCAGGAATAAAAAAACAATTGACACAATTAGCCGCTGCAGGTTTTGGAGGCGTAGAAATTGTGCCTATTTATGGTGCAAAAGGATTTGAAAATAAATACATCAAATATTTATCGCCGCAGTGGATGAAGCTCCTTGATTACACAGTGCAGCAGGCAAAATTGTTAAATATGGGTGTATATATTTCTGTGGGTACCGGCTGGCCTATCGGCGGCAGCAATGTAACCATACAGGATGCAGCAAGTAAATTAACAGTACAAAAATATTTACTAAAAGCAAATGAAAGTTTAGCAGAAAAAATAATTATTAAAGATGTAAAGCAAAAAGATATTGCTGTACTCAGCACTTTAATGGCATACAAAAAAAATGGTGGCGCAATTGATGTATTGAATAAACTTCAACCAGATGGATCGCTGGATTATATAAGTGAAGAAGACGCAGAAATAATTGCAGCCTTCACCGGCAAAACAAAGCAAGCAGTAAAAAGAGCCGCACCCGGAGGCGAAGGATATACCATTGATCATTTTAGTAAAAACGCCACAGTAAATTATTTTAAAATATTTGATACGGCTTTTGGAAATTCATCCCATGGGGTAAAAGCTTTTTTTAATGATAGTTATGAAGTATATAATGCAGACTGGACACCGCAATTTTTTGCAGCATTTGAAATAAGAAGGGGCTATGATTTAAAAAAATAT
Organism: Ferruginibacter sp.; assembly: GCF_031430955.1. Taxonomy (GTDB): domain Bacteria; phylum Bacteroidota; class Bacteroidia; order Chitinophagales; family Chitinophagaceae; genus Ferruginibacter. The sequence goes on along the minus strand of NZ_JANPCM010000412.1, from coordinate 1,004 downwards.
TTAAATCTTTTTACAGGCAGTTTATTAAATGATACCGTTGCAAGATTAAAAAGCGATTACAGGGAAACTATTTCCGATCTGATGCTGGAAAATTTTTCAACAGTATTTACAGATTGGACCAATAAAAGAAATACACAATCAGTAAACCAGGCACATGGCTCACCGGGAAATTTGTTAGACTTGTATGGGGCATTTGATATTCCTGAATGCGAAACTTTTGGCAGCAGTGCTTTTGATGTAAGAGGATTAAGAAGAGACAGTGCCGATATCCGCAATGTTGATCCCGATCCCATCATGCTAAAGTTTGCCAGCAGCGCAGCTCATGCTTACAATAAAAAATTAACCAGCAGCGAAACTTTTACCTGGCTGGGCGAACATTTTAAAACCGCCTGGAGCCAATGTAAGCCAGAGTTAGACCAGGTTTTTTTGTCAGGCGTAAATCATGTTTTTTATCATGGCACTACTTACACACCAGCAGATGTAAAATTTCCCGGATGGTTATTTTATGCTTCGGTAAATTTTGTGCCGCATAACAGTATGTGGAAACATTTAAAAGGATTGAATGAATATATTGCCCGTTGTCAAAACATTTTACAGGCAGGCATACCAGATAAGTTAACCCTTAAAATGTACTGGCCGGTGTATGATGTATGGCACAATGCAAAAGGGATGGATATGCCTTTGCAGGTGCACAGTATTGATGATTGGTTGCACCCAACTGCATTTTATAAAGATGTAAAACTATTGCAGGATAAAGGGTATGAAGTAGATTTTGTAAGCGATAAAATGCTCAATAGAACTGCAGCAATTACACAACCAGCTGGTAAAGTTCATGAATTAATAATAATTCCTCAATGTAAGATGATGCCATTAACAACTTTAAAAAATATCGTTGCACTTTCTAAAACCTCAGCTTATGTAATTATGCAGGCCATGCCCGAAGATGTTCCGGGTTTCAATGATTTGTCAAAAGATAGAATTGCTTTTCAACAATTAAAAAATTC
>NZ_JANPCM010000411.1:0-4995 GCF_031430955.1 Ferruginibacter sp. | reverse complement strand
GCGGTTGGATGTAAATAATGTACAGGTTACAGATTTTTTTGTAAGAGGGCTTTATAGTGTACAAAACGGAAGGGCAAAAGATCCTGTGTATACATTGATAGAACAAGGTGTAAATTCTTTATATGGTTCTGCTGAAATATCCTGGAAAAAAACTTTGTATTTAAATGGCACAGTAAGAAATGATTGGTTCTCTACATTATCCGCAGCAAACCGAAGCATTTTATATCCTTCAGTTTCCGGCGCTTATGTTTTTTCCGAAAACCTTAGCAAGCTAAGCTGGTTAAATTTTGGAAAATTAAGATTGGGTTACGCAGAAGTGGGTAGCGATGGCGATGTAGCTCCTTATGCCGGACAACTTTTTTATACAGTAAATGCTAATTTAATAAATAATCCTTCCGGAGTATCAGTGCCGGTTGCAAACAGCGGTAATTCTATACCTAACCCAAACTTAAAACCAAGCAGGGTTTCTGAAACAGAAGTTGGCCTTGAGTTAAAAATGTTTAAAAACAGGGTAAATCTTGATGTTGCTGTTTACAAAAAAATTACCCGAGACCAGATCGTTCAGGTGCAGGTTTCAGATGCTTCAGGATTTTTAAATACCCGTATTAATAGTGGAGAGAGTAGCAACAAAGGTGTTGAAGCCATGTTGAATTTAATTCCTGTTCAAAACAAAAATTTCACCTGGCAGTTCACTGCTAATACTTCTTACAATATAACAAAAGTATTAAGCATTATTACAAATACACCCGGCGAAAGAATTACCATTGGCACCCATGTATTTAACGGAGAGGTAAGGCATGTTGTAGGACAGGAAATGGGACAGATTGCGGGCTTTGGATATGCAACAGATGCTACAAAAGGCGGACAAAGAATTTTTCAGGCAAATGGTTTGCCCCTTCGTACATCTGGCCTGGTTTTATTTGGTAGTGCATTGCCAAAATGGACGGGTGGTTTTTTAAATTCATTTAATTACAAAGGCATTAGCCTTACTGTTTTTATAGATTACAAACTGGGAAATAAAATGCTTTCTGGTACCAACTTTAATGCCACCCGTCATGGTTTGCATAAAAATACACTTGAGGGAAGAAGCAGTGGTGTAATTGGGCAAGGTGTAAATCAAAGTGGAACAACAAACACTGTAGTTTCACCTGTTCAAACATATTGGGAGCATTTGAGAACTCAGCAAATAATAGAGTCTGTTATTTATAATGGCGGTTACTGGAAACTTCGCCAAATCAGCTTAGGTTATGATCTTACAAAATTTATTCCTGCAAAATTGCCTTTTAAAGGTGTAAGGATTGATCTGGTTGCTAATAATATTTTGATACTTAAAAAATGGGTAGATAATCTTGATCCGGAAACTTTTGGATTTGGTTCCGACAATCAGGTGGGCCTAGAATCACCCGGTTTACCAACAACAAGAGGAATTGGATTGAATTTAAATATTAAATTTTAATACAGATAATTATGAAAAAAATATTCAGCTATTTTTTATTGATTGGATTATCAATATTTGTTTTTTCCTGTGATAAGGGATTGGAAGAATTAAATAAAAATAAAACAAGCCCCACATCGGTAGATCCTGCATTTTTACTGAACAATGCAGTTATTAATTCATCATTCCCGGTAAAGTCTTTAATTTTTGATATTGGAATTGTGCAGCAAATGGTTTCACCAAATGGCGGTGTACTTGCAGGTGCAAATTTCAATCAGGATAGCCGTGATGTAACCACAGCACCCATTTGGGCGGCGTATTATCAAAATGTGATTAAATATACTTATGATGTAATCCAGAATACCAAAAGCGTTCCGGCCAGAAGTAATTTGTATAACATGGCCAGGATTTATCAGGCTTATTCATTTATGATACTCACAGATGAATATGGCGACATTCCTTTTACTGAAGCCGGCGCTGGTTATTCTAATCAAATATTGTTGCCAAAATATGATGCCCAGCAGGGCATTTATACAAAATTGATACAAGAACTTACAGAAGCATCCGCTGCACTAAATGCTGCCGGTACAATAGAAAATTCGGATGTTTTGTACAGTGGTAATATTGCAAAATGGAAAAAGTTTGGCTACTCTATATTGTTAAGAGCAGGCATGAGGTTAAGCAAAGCAGACCTTACAAAAGCCCAGGCCACCGTGGCAGCAGCATTTGCCGGTGGTGTAATAATTGATAATGCAGATAACGCTTATATAAGGCATGATGCTAATTATAATCAACCAATAGGCGGTACACTTAACGGGAGTGAAGCAGCAAATTTTTACTTAACAAAACCCTTTGTAGATCAATTAAAAAATACAAATGATCCCCGATTATCTGCAATTGCAATTCGCTATGTTGGTGCAACTTCCGGAAACAGTCAGACTGTGGCAGTTAGTACCAATAATGCTGCACAACAAATTGGAATGCCAATGGGGAAAGATAATGGAACCATTGTAACCCAGGCCACTGCCGATGGCCTTGCCAGCTTTTATGATTACAGCCAGGCAGACAGAAGAAGAATATTAAAAACAACATCGCCTGTATTTTTAGTTTCGGCAGCTCAAACAAATTTGTTATTGGCCGAAGCAAGATTTAGAGGATGGATAACTGCCGGAACATCCACACAATATTTTAGCGATGGTATAAGAGCACACATGGATCAAATGGTAACTTATGATGCAGGCGCAGCTGTTACTGCCGCAGCCAGAGATATTTATGTAACTGCAAACCCTTTGGGTGCAGGTACAGAGTTAAATCAAATTAATACCCAATACTGGATTGCTTCTTTTTTAAACGGGCCTGAAGCTTTTGCAAATTTTAGAAGAAGCGGATTTCCTGCATTAACGGCTAACCCTTACGGGCAACCCAGTAATCCGGATGTACCAAACGGAACTTTTATAAGAAGACTTACTTATCCAACAACAGAATTATCAATAAATACTACTAATGTAAATGCAGCTGTTGCAGCACAGGGGGCAGATAAATTAAGCACAAAAATTTGGTGGGATAAACCTTAAATAATTAAATAACAGCAGTTGGTTTTTATAAATAAAACAAGATCTTTTGTATCTACATCAGGTCTTTTTTTCTGATTAAACTAAAATAAAATTCTGTATTACTTGAACTTATACAATCATGCCTTAACTTTCTTTTTTTAAATATTAATGATTGTTGTTACAAAATATGCGTTATGAATAAAAAACTTCGCAGCCACGATTGGTTTGGTAAAAAAGATAAAGACGGAATTATTTACCGCAGCTGGATGAAAAATCAGGGTATGCCTACGGATATGTTTGATGGCAGACCGGTGATTGGTATTTGTAATACTTTCAGCGAACTTACTCCCTGCAATGCACATTTCAGGGATCATGCGGAAGCAGTAAAAAAAGGTGTGTTAGAAGCCGGCGGTTTTCCTGTGGAGTTTCCTATAATGAGTTTGGGAGAAACATTATTGAAACCAACTGCAATGCTGTTTAGAAATTTAGCAAGTATGGATGCAGAAGAATCTATACGTGGCAATCCTATTGATGGTGTGGTATTGTTAACAGGTTGCGATAAAACAACACCTTCGACAGTAATGGGTGCATCAAGTGTAGGTTTACCAACTATTGTTGTACCCGGCGGGCCAATGCTTAATGGAAAATATAAAGGGCAGGATATTGGTTCGGGTACACATGTATGGAAGTTTGATGAAGATATGAAAACCGGTAAGATGACACAAGAAGATTGTGAGTTTGCCGAAAGTTGCATGAGCCGCAGTATTGGCCATTGCATGACGATGGGTACTGCAAGTACCATGGCGGTAATGGTGGAAAGTTTAGGATTAACACTAAGCGGTGCATCCGCAATACCTGCAGCCGATAGCCGAAAAAAAGTAATGGCACAATTAAGCGGCAGAAGAATTGTACAAATGGTAAAAGAAAATTTAACCATAGATAAAATTCTTACCAAAGAAGCATTTGAAAATGCCATTAAAGTAAATGCTGCTGTTGGAGGTTCGTCTAATTTTATTATTCACTTAATTGCCATTGCCGGAAGAATTGGAGTGGATTTAAAATTAGAAGATTTTGATACGTTGGGCAGTAAAATCCCTTTGCTGCTCAACCTTATGCCATCAGGGAAATATTTGATGGAAGATTTTTATTACGCAGGCGGTTTACCCGTTATATTAAATGAATTAAAAAATCATTTACATAAAAATATAATTACAGTTACCGGAAAAAATCATCAGGATAATATTGAAGGCAATACCATTTGTTACAATGAAGATGTAATTGCAAAATATAATTCGCCAATAAAAGCCGAAGCTGGTTGTGTGGTAGTAAAAGGGAATTTGGCATTAAATGGTGCAGTAATAAAACCAAGTGCTGCAACGCCTGCTTTAATGAAACATAAAGGAAGGGCTGTGGTATTTGAAAGCATTGAAGATTACAATAAAAGAATTGATGATCCCAATTTAGATATTGATGAAAACTGTGTAATGGTGTTGAAATATGTTGGGCCGGTTGGTTATCCCGGTATGCCCGAGGTGGGCAATATGGCTTTACCAAAAAAAATATTGCAAAAGGGAATTAAAGATATGGTTCGCATTAGCGATGGCAGAATGAGCGGTACGGCTTATGGTACTGCAGTGCTGCATGTTTCGCCTGAAAGTGCTGTTGGAGGCAATTTAGCATTGGTGCAAAATGGTGATATGATTGAATTAGACATTGCACAACGTAAATTACATTTGCATGTAAGTGATGAAGAGTTGTCAATACGTAAAGCTGCATGGATTGCTCCGCCAGCTGCTGCAACCAGAGGTTATGTAAGCATGTATATCAAGCATGTAATGGGCGCAGACAAAGGTGCCGATTTAGATTTTTTACAGGGAAGTTCTGGTTCTGTTGTTACGAGGGATTCACATTAGCCCCTGTTCCTTAAAGAGGAACTTAGCTAGAAACTGTTTAGTAATTTTTGCTGCGATTTTTAATATGACGGTGATTTTTTTGTAACCAGCATTT
>NZ_JANPCM010000410.1:0-4346 GCF_031430955.1 Ferruginibacter sp. | reverse complement strand
ACGATGTGTACCAGAAAAAAAAATATGGCGCTTCATTCACTAAAGATTTTAAAATTTTTGTAAAAGCAGATAGTTTAATTACTGTGCCGGAAGGCCATAAGCATGGAACGATTTTGAAAGTGAATAAAAAAATAGTAGAGCAATTAAAAAACTAAAGTAATAAATGAAAATAAGGCTTACGATATTATTCATTATTCATTCTTCATTTTTAGTTGCCCAGGATACCGTTCGCTACATTGGCACCACTTTATCTAATGTAGATTATCATCATGGGCAATTATCTCCTGCCATTGGTGTACACAATATACAAACGGTAAGAGTTAACAGGGAAGATACAGGAACAACTAACTGGACTTACAATCACCAGCCAATGCTGGCATACTGGAACAATACTTTTTATTTAGAATATTTAAGCAATCCTGTTGGCGAGCATGTGGCACCGGGAAGAACGTTATTACAAACTTCAAAAGATGGATATAACTGGAATACTCCGGTGGTAATTTTTCCTCCATACAAATTAATTGATGGTACGGTAAAGGAAGGCAAAAAAGACTCAGCAAAAAATACGTTTGCAGTAATGCACCAGCGTATTGGGTTTTATACTTCAAAAAATAAAAAATTGTTTGCATTAGGTTATTATGGAATTGTACTGGGGCAAAAAGATGATCCCAATGACGGTAATGGTGTTGGCAGGGTGATTAGAGAAATAAAATCTGATGGTAGCTATGGCGTAATTTATTTTTTAAGATACAATCATGCTTTCGATGAAAAAAATACTTCGTATCCGTTTTATAAAACTTCTAAAGATGCAGCATTTGTAAAAGCTTGCGGGGAAATTTTAGCAACGCCTTTATTAATGCAGCAGATGGTAGAAGAAGCAGATCGTAATGACCCATTGATTTCTTTGCAAAAAGATTTTAAAGCATTCAATTATTATCATTTGCCCAATGGTAATGTTGCTGGATTGTGGAAATATGCATTAACCAGCATTAGTAAAGATGAAGGTATGACATGGCAATACGGTCCTTTAAGAGCGCCAGGATTTGTAAATGCCAATGCAAAAATATGGGGACAAAAAACTTCGGATAATAAATACGCTGCTGTTTATAATCCATCGGAGTTTAGATGGCCATTGGCAGTTAGCTTAAGTGATGATGGATTGCAATATAAAAATTTGTTACTGGTAAACGGTGAGATCAGTTCGCTGCGTTATGGTGGTGCCTATAAAAGTTATGGTCCGCAATATGTAAGAGGGATTCAGGAAATGGATGGAAAGGTACCCGGCGGAAATATGTGGGTTACGTACAGCATGAATAAAGAAGATATCTGGATCGCAGAAATTCCTGTGCCGGTGAGAGATAAAGTAACTGCAGATGTAAATGATAATTTTAATGATAAAAAAGACGGCGAAGAATTAAAAGAATGGAATTTGTTTAGCCCTGTTTGGTGCAGAACGGTGATAGAAAAAAAAGAAAGTACAAAGGTATTGGCATTGCACGACAGCGACCCTTTTGATTATGCAAAAGCAGAAAGGGTTTTTCCCGTTGCAAAAAAAGTAGCTGTAGAATTTTCTATTACACCAAAACAAAACAATAGCGGATATTTAGAAATTGAAATGGTGAATGCGAAAGGCACAGCTTGCATGCGTATCATGCTGGATTCGACAGGGAATATTTTAACTAAACAGGGATACAGAAATAAATCATTGGGAAAATATGTTGCCGGAGAAATGTTGAATATAAAAATTGAATTGAATACCACGACAAGATTTTATATGGTTACCATCAATGGCAAGTCTTCCGGCAATATTTGTTTTGCGCCGGTAGAAAGTGCAGAAAGAATTGTTTTCCGAACAGGCGGAACAAGGCGTTTTCCAAATGCAGATACACCAACCGACCAGGATTATGATTTATCCAATGCCAATGCAAAAGATAATGAAGCCATTTATTTTATTCATTATTTAAAAACTACCTCTTTAAAATAACGTGTTTAAAAGAATATTTATATCAATTGTCATTATTTTAGTTTGCTGGAATTGTTTTTCGCAGAAGAGTACTAAACCTTTTGTGTTAAAAGCAAACAGCTACAAACATTATGTTGATTATTTTAACAGAATGGAAGACGAAAATATCAAACAGGCGATACCCAACGACAGTGTCTGGAACTGGATGAAAAAAAATATTCCGCTCTTTGAATGTCCGCAACAAAACTTTGAAGAAATATTTTATTACCGCTGGTGGACGTTACGCAAGCACATAAAAAAAACAGAAAAAGGATTTGTATTTACAGAGTTTTTAATACAAAGAACTTATGCTGATAAATACAATCTTATTGCCAGTGCATTAGGCCACCACATTTACGAAAGCCGCTGGCTGCATGATAAAAAGTATATGGATGATAACCTGCATGTATGGTATCGTGGCAATAATGGCAAGCCGTTAAACAAACTGCGTTTCTATAGCGGTTGGAATGAAGATGCCATTTATAATCGTTATCTGGTAAACGGAGATAAAAAATTTGTGCTTGACTTATTGCCAGATTTAGAAAAAAATTATAGAGCTTGGTATGCAGAGAAAAAAGGAGCTGACAGTTTATTTTGGCAATATGATGTGAGAGATGCAATGGAAGAAACAATAAGTGGCGGTAGAAAAGAGAAAAACCCACGGCCGAGCATTAATGGATATATGTACGGCAATGCAGTGGCATTATCTAAGATCTACACTCTGACCGGGAATCCGTCATTTTTAGATTATGGCGAATATTTTTTAGAAGCAAAATCAATTAAAAGAAATGTCCAACAAAAATTATGGAACAGTAATCATAATTTCTTTGAAGTAAGAAAAGAACAAGGCGATACATTAGCCAACGTAAAGGAAGAAATTGGTTTTATTCCCTGGTACTTTAATATGCCCGACAGCAATTACAATATTGCGTGGAAAAGTTTAACCGGTACTAAAACATTTTGTGCGCCATTTGGTATAACAACTGCAGATAGAAGCCATCCTTTGTTTAGAACACATGGTTGCTGCAAATGCGAATGGGATGGGGCTGTGTGGCCTTTTGCAACATCGCAAACATTAACTGCAATGGCAAATTTGCTGAACAATTATAAGCAGGATTATGTGGCTGACTCCAATTATTTTTTGTTGTTAAATACTTATGTAGAATCGCAGTATTACCGTGGCCGTCCATATATTGGCGAATATCTTGATGAAAAGACCGGCTACTGGTTAAAAGGAGATGAAGAAAGAAGCCGCTATTACAACCATTCTACTTTTAATGATTTAATTATTACCGGCCTGGTTGGTTTGCGGCCAAGGGCCGACGATAGCATAGAAGTAAATCCTTTATTACCTGCAAACAAATGGGATTGGTTTTGCTTGGATAATGTGTTGTATCATGGAAAAATAATTACCATCATTTGGGATAAAACAGGATTAAAATATAAAAAAGGAAAAGGTTTAAGTGTTTTTGTAAATGGAAAAAGAATTGCGGTTTCGGAAAAGTTAGAAAGAGTGACAGGGAAATTTTAAAGTAATTTACTTGTAATTTTTTTTTGCTAATAATTCGTCCCGATAGGGACGGTTGGTGGGTAGAAAGGAAGGAGATGGCAGTTCTCGTTCCGTAGGAACGGTGGGTGCTATTTCTCCGCTTCAAAAAAAGCTGAATAAAGAACTCAAAGTACAAGAGTGCGACGCAACGATGATGCTATGAAAAACAAAAGCCAGGCTCAAAAAAATAAAAACGTTGAAAAAAATTATACATATCGTTTTACTTACTCACTATTCACTATTCACCATACACGCTTTTGCTCAGCAAACAGAAAAAATATATCTCTCCGGCACCGGCAGCAACGATACAAAACAATGGGAGTTTATGTGTAACGGTGGAATGAATGCTAACCAATGGAAAAAAATTGCCGTGCCCGGTTGCTGGGAGTTACAGGGTTTTGGAAAATACGATTATGGTTTTGCAAAAGATAGTGTGAGAGGAAAAGAAAATGGATTATACAAATACAATTTTAATGCACCTGCAGCATGGAAAAATAAAAAAATAAATATTGTTTTTGAAGGCGTGATGACAGATGCGGCAGTGAAAATTAATGGCGTTAGTGCAGGCGAAATGCACCAGGGTGCTTTTTATGCTTTTAAATATGATATTACTGCTTTATTAAAGTATGGACAAAATAATTTACTGGAAGTTACTGTTGCAAAACATTCTGCCAATCAATCGGTAAATGAAGCAGAGCGCAAAGCTGACTTTTGGATTTTTGGGGGGATTTTCAGGCCGGTATATTTGGAAGTGCTTCCCGATACGCATATTGAAGATATTTCTATTGAAGCAAA
>NZ_JANPCM010000409.1:0-1581 GCF_031430955.1 Ferruginibacter sp. | reverse complement strand
ACAAGACCAGCCCGTTATGCAGAGAACGGAAATATTGTTACTAAACCTGCATTGAGCGATGCTGAATTTATTGATTTTGAAAAAGTGGGTACACTGGAATCTTTTAATACCGATGGTTTACGCAGCATTTTATTTACGATGAAGCATATACCTAACATGAAAGAAAAAACATTGCGTTACCCGGGGCATATAGATTTAATGAAAGGCCTGATAAAAGCAGGTTTTTTAAATACTGCTCCTGTTAATTTTAAAGGACAAAAAATATCCCCATTAGAATTTACCTCAGCATTACTTTTTGATGAATGGAAATTAGGCGCTGCCGAAGAAGAATTTACTTTGATGACCATTGCAATAAAAGCTGAAGGCAAAACTATTAATTACCTTTTGTACGATGAATATGATGCAGTAACACAAACCAGCAGCATGGGCCGCACAACCGGCTACACCGCTACTGCGGCAGTAAACATGCTGATAAATAAATTATTTATCGCCAAAGGTGTTTTTCCTCCGGAGCTGGTGGGTAAGGACGAAAATTGTTTTAATTTTATACTGAATTATTTGAGTGAGCGCAATGTAATTTATACAAGTTCGGAAATGAATCATTGAGTCATTGATCATTATTAACTGTTTTGGATTTCCAGTATTGTGATTACTTTCAAACATTTTAAACTGCAGGTATTTACAATATTTTATAAGTAAAAAGACAGTACATCAGTTGCAGTTTACTACATTTGCTGATACATTTAAATTATGAAATACACTTTCGCTTCAGCACTGGTTATTTTTTTAGCTGCCTGTAATGGCGGAGATAAAACAATTGACCCTGTTGATCCTGATCTTGTACATAAAGACGCTCCAAAAATTGCTTACAATATTGTAAACATTTATCCGCATGATACCAGTGCTTACACTCAAGGGTTGCAAATGTATAATGGCAAATTATATGAAGGAACAGGTGACTGGGCTAATTCATCTTTACGTATCAGCGATTTAAAAACCGGTAAGGTAGAAAAGAAACATTTAATGGGAAGTACAGAAATATTTGGTGAAGGCATCAATATTTTTAAAGGAAAAATTTATCAGCTTACCTGGAAAAACAATATTGTGTATGTGTATGATATAAACAATATTGATAAACCTCTTAAAACTTTTAACTGGCCTTACCAGGGTTGGGGTATTACTAATAATGGTACCGATTTAATTATAAGCGATGGTACTGCCAATTTATATTTTGTAGATGCGGAAACTTTCAGGGTAAAAAGCACCGTTGCTGTTACTGAAGATGGGGTTCCGATTGATTCTATAAATGAACTGGAATATATTGATGGCTTTGTTTATGCTAATGTTTATCAATCTGATTTCATTATAAAGATTGATCCATCAAGTGGCCATGTTACTGGTAAAATTGATTTGCCGGGTATTATTCAAAAGAATGCACCGGGTTATATTCCTGTGCCAGAAGATGAGGTGCTTAATGGTATTGCTTACGACAGCGCCTCAAAAAAATTATTTATTACCGGCAAGCGCTGGCCTAAAATGTTTGAGATAACCTTGAACTAATTTTTTGCAATTACATAAATA
>NZ_JANPCM010000408.1:0-1793 GCF_031430955.1 Ferruginibacter sp. | reverse complement strand
GTCATTTCTTGGTTATGTTTCATTTATACAAGCAGAACATCAATTAGTCTCTCCTCTTATTCCAACCTCAACAGTGCTTCAAATTGCAAAACATTCCATTTATGCAAGTTTACCTGCTGCTGTTTTACTTTTAATTTCTTTAGGCTTTTATTTTTATCAAAAGAGAATAGTGGTAATTATTTTGTCCTCGCTTGCTATAATCAGTTATTATGTTTTGTCGAATACCGATTTGATTTAAAGGTGCTCAATAAAGATATACTGTATCCCGATACATCGGGACGGCGCCACCAGAGTTGAAAAAAATTCTATGCCCGGTCAAAAAAAATATTCAATATTCAATTCTCAACAATCAATACTCAATGTAAATGCCTTGTATTAATACTTTTAGTTCCACTAATAAAACGCAGTATCAAATTGAATGCTCCTGTATTTCATTGAAATTTGAACATTGAATATTGAATATTTAATTCCTCCATGATCAAGTTCTCTGCTGCGGCGGACGGAGTGGTTCTACTCCTCCAAATCCTCCTTCGCTCCCATCAACTCATTATACGAATGATTATCGCTCACTCTTTTGGCTTCCCACATGCCACGTTCATACACTTTTATGGCTTTTTCAAACTCCCCGGCACGCTCTAACAATTTGCCCAAATGATAATAAGAACCGATGTAAGTAGGCTCTCTCAGCAAAATTTCGTTAAACAATTTACGGGCTTCCTCATCCCTGTCCACCTTAATGTATTCCAGTGCCAGCGCATGTTGCAGAAAACTATCCTTATCGGAGGTCTTCATGTATTCCAGCAATTTTTCTATCCTGCTCAATTTTTTATTTTTAATTTTTTACTTTTTAATTCGCTTCTCTTATCTTTGCTTTTAGTTGCATAAACAACCATTTATGAAAATATTAGTTTGCATTTCAAAAACGCCGGATACCACGGCAAAAATAGCCTTCACAGATAACAATACGAAATTTGCTGCCGATGGCGTGCAATGGATCATTAATCCGTACGACGAATGGTACGCATTAGTAAGAGCTATCGAATTAAAAGAAGCCGATGCTTCCACCGTTATTCATTTAATAACAGTTGGTGGTGCCGATACCGAGCCTATCATTCGTAAAGCATTAGCTTTGGGCGGCGATGAAGCCATTAGAGTTAATGCCGACAGTCATGATAGTTTTTTTATTGCATCGCAAATTGCCGAAGTGGCAAAGGCGGGTGCCTACGATTTAATTTTTACCGGTAAAGAAACGATTGATTACAATGGCTCTTCCATTGGCGGTATGGTGGCAGAATTATTAAACATTCCATATGTATCGCATGCCGCTAAATTTGATTTGGTGGATGGCGCCGCAGTTATTGTACGTGAAATTGAAGGCGGTGAAGAAACCAATAAAGTTGGGCTGCCCGTTGCCGTTAGCTGCCAGAAAGGAATGGCCGAACAGCGCATTCCCAACATGAAAGGTATTATGGGTGCAAGGAGTAAACCACTAAAAGTGCAGGAGCCTGTTGCGGTTGATGCTTTGACTTCGATTGTATCTTTTGATTTACCACCGGCAAAGGCAGGTGTTAAATTAGTAAGTGCCGAAACGCCTGAAGAATTGGTGAGATTGCTGCATGAGGAAGCGAAGGTGTTTTAGCCCTTGTCTCCGCCAGCTGGCGGAGAACTAAGGTCGAATCAATATTTACAACATGTTAGTTCTTTTAATTTTATTAGTGTCTTTTTTGGGACAGGCATTTGTTTTTTATGGCATCATCGTTGTGTCACTCACTTATACTATTAGTTCTTTATTC
>NZ_JANPCM010000407.1:0-3404 GCF_031430955.1 Ferruginibacter sp. | reverse complement strand
CTCTGCAAAATTTGCAGAGGGATTTTAATTATTACTGGTTTAAATTATTTTTCTACCAAAACTTAACATACAAAGCTACCAGTATAAGCAATGTTGCTACAATCATTGCAATAACAGGCGGGCTCAATTTAAACATTGATTTATCCAGCATAAATGCTTTTGGATTTATTTTTGGTCCTGCAAGACTGATACCAATCATTACCGCCATGGTAATAAAGAAAGCCCAGCCCATATTAATTAAGAAAGGTATTTCGTAAACACCATCGTTATTTTTAAATGCAGTGTACATAAAATTTTCGTGCCCGAAAACTGATACAGCAAAACTGTTGAAGAAAATGGCCATTGCAAAACCAGTAATTAAACCGGCAACTGCCGCGGCACCTGTAGTGCGTTTCCAAAACATCCCCAAAATAAACATTGCAAATACACCCGGACTGATGAAGCCCGTATATTTTTGTATGAAAGTAAAACCACCTTCTCCGCTAATTCCTAAAAAATCTTTCCATTCAAAAACAACAGCAATTACAATGGCAACTAATGCCGCCATTCTTCCAATCCAAACCATATTTTTTTCTTCGGCTTCTCTACCAAAATTTGCATTGGTAACAGATTCCAATACATCAGCTTTAGAAATTTCAGTATTGACCTCCGGAGTTTTTTTCTTAAAATATTTCATATAAATATCTAAAGTAAAAATAGTACCAATGCTATTTAATTTACCGGCAAGCGAAGCAACGATAGCAGCGGTTAATGCTGCAATGGCCAATCCTTTTAAACCTGATGGAAGAAAACCAAGGATAGCAGAATAGGCTCCATCCATGCCACTTAAGCCAGGCAAATGACCATTTTTATGTAACACATAAGCAGCAATACCCGGCAGCATTACAATTATTGGCATCAGCAATTTTAAAAATCCTGCAAACAAAATGCCTTTACGTGCTGTTTGCAAATCGGCACCCAATGCTCTTTGAGTAATGTATTGATTGCATCCCCAGTAATTTAAATTTACTATCCACTGGCCTGCAAAATACATGGCAATGCCCGGCAGAATTAAATATTTATTTACATCTTCCTGCGATGATGCTGCAGTGGGTTTATCTAATATCATATGAAAATGATCCGGTGCCTGATCCATCAAAGTTTTAAAACCGGCTAATGCATCTTTACCTAAACCAAATTTTTCACTAACAATAGTTAAAGCAAAATAGATTGTAGCAAAGCCACCGATAATTAAAACTGCTACCTGAATTACATCGGTGTATCCAATCACTTTCATTCCACCCAATGTAATTATTAATGAAAATACTGCCAGCGCAATCATTATAGTATGCAAATACTCTGGCCCAACCAATCCGCTTATTGCAATGGCGCCCAAATATAAAATTGAAGTAAGATTTACAAACACATACAAAAACAACCAGAAAATGGCCATGATAAGCGACACCGTTTCGTTATACCGTGTTTTTAAAAACTGCGGCATGGTGTAAATCTTATTTTTTAAATAAATAGGAATAAACCAAACAGCAATAATTATTAACGCCAGTGCTGCAATCCATTCATAAGCCGCTACTGCAATACCTACAAAATATCCATTACCACTCATGCCAATAAATTGCTCCGCAGAAATGTTAGATGCAATTAATGATGCACCAATTGCCCACCAGGTTAGTGAACCTTCGGCCAAAAAATAATCGTGTGATGCTGTGATAGTTGCTTTTTTCTTTTTATTATATACCCAGTAACCATAGCCGGCCACCAGTAAAAAATAAACAACAAAAATCAACATGTCTAAAGATGATAAAGTGTTCATGAGCAAGTTTTACGTTTTGTGATGAGAAAATTTATTTATTGTTTATTTGGTAAAATACATCATTCCATTTTAATTCATTCTTTAAATTGTAAATGTTGGTGTCTTTATTGATACAAACAAATTCAATATTGGCCATAGCTGCAAAATCTTCTAAATTTTCTGGGGTTAAATTTTGGCTGTACCCGGTGTGGTGTGCACCGCCACCATATATCCATGCAGCGCATGCAGTTTGCATATTGGGATGTGGCTTCCACAGCACTCTTGCAACCGGTAATTTTGGTAAATCAAATTTCGGTTTTACTGCATCAACAGTATTTACCAATAATCTAAAACGGTTGCCCATATCCATTAGTGATGCATTTAATGCAGGGCCTGCGGCAACATTAAAAACCAACCGCACCGGATCTGCTTTACCGCCAATACCCAACGGATGAATTTCGCAACTGGGTTTTGTATTGGCAATACTGGGACAAATTTCCAGCATGTGGCTGCCTAAAACCATTTCATTACCCGGTTCAAAATGATAAGTATAATCTTCCATAAAAGAATTACCGCCGGGCAAATCAGTTCCCATTACTTTCATTGCTCTTACTAATGCAGATGTTTTCCAATCGCCTTCGCCTGCAAAGCCATAACCATCGGCCATTAAACGTTGCGCTGCAATGCCGGGCAATTGTGTTAAGCCATGCAGGTCTTCAAATGTATCGCTGAAGCCTTTATAATTTCCATCTTCCAAAAATTTGTGAATACCAATTTCAATTTTTGCAGCATCACGTAAAGATTGATGCTGATTATTTCCTTTTTTTAACGAAGGCATTAATTTATACAGCCCTGCATACTCATCGCACAATTTTGTAATGGCAGTTTCTTTTACATTATTTATCACAGCTGCTAAATCACCAATGCAGCAGTTATTTACACTGTATCCAAATTTTAATTCGGCTTCTACTTTATCGCCATCGGTTACAGCAACATAAAGCATGTTATCGCCAAAGCGAACAAACTTTGCACCCTGCCAATCGTTCCATCCCAATGCAGCTCTTGTCCATCCTGCAATCTGTGCAATTACATTTTTATCCTGCCAATGCCCTACAACCACTTTTCTTTGCATACGCATACGGCTCATCATAAAACCAAACTCACGGTCGCCATGAGCCGATTGATTTAAATTCATAAAATCCATATCAATATCGCCCCAGGGAATATCACGGTTGAATTGTGTATGTAAATGCAATAATGGTTTTTGTAAGATCTTCAATCCATTGATCCACATTTTTGCAGGAGAAAAAGTGTGCATCCATGTAATGATGCCAATGCAATTTTTATTGCTGTTGGCATCAATTACTAAATTGTAAATTTCTTCGGTGGATTTTAAAACGGGTTTAAAAACAACTTTAACAGGAATAGCATCTGCATCATTCAATGATTTTGCAACCAATATGGAATGCTTTGCCACCTGCTTTAAAGTTTCTTCTCCATATAAATTCTGGCTGCCGGTTGCAAACCAAACTTCTAATCCTCTTGTGCTGATACTATTTTTCATTTTCTATTTTTATTTACTTAGATAACAGTTCAATATCTTTTACCTGCGTGG
>NZ_JANPCM010000406.1:0-9057 GCF_031430955.1 Ferruginibacter sp. | reverse complement strand
GCATTGGCATCGATAATTAAATTGTAAATTTCTTCAGTGGATTTTAAAACGGGTTTAAATACAACTTTTACAGGAATAGCGGCTGCATCATTAAATGATTTTGCAACCAATATGGAATGTTTGGCAACTTGTTTTAAAGTTTCTTCTCCATATAAATTCTGGCTGCCGGTTGCAAACCAAACTTCTAATCCTCTTATGCTGATACTACTTTTCATTTTTTTTATTTATTTAGATAACAGTTCAATATCTTTTATCTGCGTGGGAAACCAAACCGTCATTTCGCCCTTACCCCTGTTGGCCCAGCTGTAATAAGGTATGGCTGTAAAATTTTGTTTTTGTGTTGAAATACTTTCGTTATTATTTATAATTACTGCAGGTACTTCGGCTTTTAAAACCATGATGCCATTTAAAACCCCAGGTTTAAATTCGCTTGTAAAATTAGTATTGGCAGGCATTAAAATATTACTGGTTTTACCATTATTATCAGCCCATTCGGCACAATACATAATTGGCCCACGCTGCAATGCTATTTTGCCAATATCGTTGGTAACTTTTTCATTTGCTACCACTCTTTTTACTTCCATAGGTAATAACACCTCTACCACATCATTCTTTTTCCAGGCTTTATTTATCACAGCATAGCCATTTTGAATAGCATAATCTGTTGCAATTCCATTTACCTTAATTACTATTTTAGCAAGTGATGCTGTTTCAAATTTATAAAGATCGGATGGCACGGCGCTGTTATTTGCCCAACCCGGAATTCTTATGAATACATTAAATGTATTTGCTGCAGCTGAATTTATTTTAAAAATTAAATTGCCCTCCCACGGATAATTATTTTGCTGTTCAATTTTAACAGGCTTATTATTTACCATTAAATCAACGGTACTGTTGATGAAAAGATTCACAAATAAATTATTTTCTTTTTGTGCATACATATACCCCGGCACCGAAGGAATTAAACGGGTTAAATTAGTGGGGCAGCAACTGCATTCAAACCATCCCGACCTTGCACCTTCAAAATCTTTGTGATTAAAACTATTCCGCACTTCCATCGCATTGGTATAAAAAAAAGATTTGCCATCTAAACCAATACCACTAATTAATCCGTTGTATAACATTTTTTCCAGCACATCAATATATTTTGCGTCGCCGTGCAATAAAAACATCCTGTAATTCCAGTAAACACCGGCAATGGCAGCGCAGGTTTCGTTGTAAGCAGTGTTGTTGGGCAATTCGTAATTTTCGCCAAACCTTTCGCCATCACCCTTTGCACCAAGTCCGCCCTGTACATACATTTTTTTTGTAACTACATTATCCCAAATTTTATCAATAGCTTTTGTCAGGCTGTCGTCGCCGGTAAGTGCGGCAACATCTGCAACAGCTGCATATAAATACCCAGCTCTAACGGCATGGCCAACAGCTTGATCCTGCTGTATAACTGGTTTGCTGTCCTGCCAGTAAGATCCATTTTTCCAACTGTCATTACTTTTTGCATCGTAGCCAGGGTAATGGCCTCTTGCTTCAATAAAAAATTTAGCGGTATTTAAATATTCTTTCTTCCCTGTAATACGAAACAATTTTACTAAACCCATTTCTACAATTTCGTGGCCTGGTGCTACAGTTTTTTTGCCGGGGCCAAAAACACTGCACACCAAATCAGCATTCTTTAAAGCGATGTCTAAAAAATTTCTTTTTTTGGTGGCCAGAAAATGTGCTGCTGCAGCTTCGTACATGTGGCCGGCATTATATAACTCATGGCTTAGCTCTCTTTCTTTTTCCCATCTTTCTTTACCAACCCAACTGCCAACGTTTACAGGATCAATAGTTCTTGCTGTATATAAATATCCATCAGGTTCCTGTGCAGCCTTAATAATAACAATTAAAGAATCTACGTAAGCTTCTAATTTTTTATCGGGATGTACCGCTAATGAGAACGAAGCTCCTTCAATGGTTTTATAAATATCTGTATCATCAAAAGGATAACGGGTACAAAATTTTCCCTGCTTTTGTGCCGCCATTACAAAGTTTTTTACACGGCCAGTATTTTCGCAACGTTCAAAAGATGCAGGTATGGTAACAGTTCGGTTGATCTCAATTCTCGGCAACCAAAATTTATCGGATAATTTTACCTGTGTAAAATTCACTTCTTTAATGGCATAATCTTTTTGCTGTGCAATTGCAGCAGCAGAAAAAAATAAACTTAAAAGGAAAATATTTTTTTTCATTTTAAAAAAATAAAAAATTACTTAACAGAAAATTTATAAACAGAAGTATGCATATATTTTTCCCCGGGCTTTAAAATAGTGTTGGGGAATGTTGGCTGATTGGGTCCGTCGGGAAAATGCTGTGTTTCTAAGCAAAGCCCGGCATACAAAACATATTTCTGATTATTTTTTGTGTTGGTTAATGTACCATCTAAAAAATTACCGCTGTAAAATTGTACGCCGGGTTCGGTAGTAAACACTTCCATAAAACGTCCGCTGCCAGCATGGTATAATGTTGCAATACTTTCTAAAGTATTACCGGTTTTATTCAATACCCAGTTATGATCGTAGCCGCCTTTTACAGATGCAATATCTCTTCCTATTTTTTTTGCTGTTGTAAAATCCATCGGGGTACCTTTTACATCAGGCAATTTCCCTGTTGGTATCAATAAAGAATCTACTTCCGTAAATTTATCAGCCTTCAGCATCAACACATGATCTAAAATGGTAGAATCTTTTCCCGCTGATAAATTAAAGTAAGCATGATTGGTTAAGTTAACAGGTGTTGCTTTATCTGTTGAAGCAGCGTACTCAATTTTCACCGCATTATCTGCAGTTAAAGTGTAAACTACTTCTACTGATAAATTTCCGGGATAACCTTCTTCGCCATCTTTACTCAGATAAGTTAATTTTAAACTGCTATCGCCTGCTTGCTTTTCTGCTTTCCACATTACTTTATCAAAACCTTTTAAACCGCCATGTAAAGATTGGCCATTATTGTTTTTCGCTAAAGTGTAAGTGGCACCATCTAATGTAAACTTACCTTTGGCAATGCGGTTACCATACCGTCCAATCAAACAGCCAAAATAAGGATTTCCTTTTTGAATGTATCCGGCTAAAGAATCATATCCCAAAATCACATCGCCATCATTTCCTTCTTTATCTTTTGTAATAATTTTTGTAACGGTGCCGCCATAATTTAAAATACTTACCTGCATGCCATTGGCATTGGTTAAAGTATATTCTGTTACAGCTTCGTTGTTAAATGTGCCAAAAGGTTTTTCTGTAATACTCATTTTAGTTTCATTTTTGGTTGCAGTTTTTTCTGTACTATTATTGCAGGAAAATAAAAACAGAGAAGCTGCCAGGAGGAATGATGATGCTTGTTTCATAATTAGCTATCGTTTTATTTTAAAATGTTGAGTTAGTTTTTTTAATTAAATACTCTAACTAACCGCTGTCGGGGTTTTCAACCGCCGAGAGGGTTAGGCAATTTCTTTTACTGCCCGTAATAAGAATCTGGTCCGTGTTTACGTTCAAAATGTTTTTGTATCAATGCATCTTTTAATCTTGGTGCATTAAAATTAATTTGTTCGGTAAGCAATGCCATTTTAGCAATACATTCCAGCACGGCGCTGTTGTGTACTGCTTTTGCTGCAGTTTTTCCCCAGGTAAATGGCGCATGATTACCCACTAATACCATTTCCACTTCTTCGTATTTTAAATCATTCGCTTTAAAGCAATTCATTATTTGAAAACCAGTTTCATATTCGTAATTGCCTTTTATCATTTCATCATCCATTGGTGGCGCACAGGGAATATCAACTGTATTGTAATCGGCATGTGTTGTACCAAAAATTGGAATATCCCTTTGTGCCTGCGCCCATGCCGTTGCGTAAGCAGAATGGGTATGAACGATACCGCCAATATTGCCCCAGTGTTTATACAGCACTGCATGGGTTAATGTATCGGATGATGGCCGCAAAGCTCCTTCAATAGTTTTGCCATCAAAATCAACAATCACCATTTTTTCAGGTGTTAATTCTTCGTAAGCAACACCGCTTGGTTTTATGGCGAATACACCAAGGTTTCGGTCAGCAGCACTAACATTACCAAATGTAAAAAGCACTAAACCTAATTTGGGCAATTGCATGTTGGCTTCGTATGCTTCCTGTTGTATGTGTTGATACTTATTACTCATCGCTGTTTTTTCTTATTCCTTAAAAGATAAAATATATTATTTCAAAAACAATTCAATCATTTTTTCATTTGTTCCGTCCTTTAGGCCGGGTTAAAAAATATATGTTTACAGGCTTTAGCCAAAATTCACTATGTACTAATAACTAAGTTTGCCTAAAGCCTATTACATTATGAATAAATATCCCAGACTAAAGCCCGGGGCAATTCATTATTTATTTTCAATTTTATTTCCTAAATCTAAATACATTTTATAGCGCTTTGCATAATATTCCACTTTATCTTTTTCTGGCTCATAAGTTTTTTCAAAGCCCTGCCCCATGGCGTTCATCGCATCTTCTACCTTTTTGTAAATGCCCGCCGCCGTGGCGGCGAACATAGCTGCACCGTTGGCACAGGTTTGTTCGCTGCTGTGTATGCGTACAGGCATATTCAATACATTTGCCATTGTCTGTATTACATAAGTTGATTTTTTTGCAACACCGCCTAATGCAATGATTCCTTTTACGGGAATACCTTCTGCAATAAAACGCTCTACAATGGCTTTGCTGCCAAAACAAGTTGCTTCTACTAAACTTTTAAATATTCTTGGTGCGTCGCTGGCTAAATTAATATTTGCAATTACACCTTTTAATAACTGGTTTGCGTCAGGAGTTCGTCTGCCATTCATCCAGTCGAGTGCTAACTCATCATTATCATTTAATTCAATTGCTGCTGCTTCGGCTGCTAATGTGGCAATTATTTTATCACAGATTGCTTCTCTTTCTTTTTCATTACTTACAAATTGATTTACTGGCCAGCTTAATAAATTTTTAAACCAGGCATAAATATCACCAAATGCAGATTGCCCTGCTTCCATCCCGATCATACCGGGAATAACAGACCCATTTACCTGGCCACAAATACCTTTTACCAAAGTATCTTTTACTTCATCAATCGGTGCCACTAAAATATCGCAGGTGGAAGTACCCATTACTTTACTAAGACAGTAGGGTTCAATTTGCCCGCCTACTGCACCCATGTGGCAATCGAATGCGCCGGCTCCAATTACTACATCATTGGATAATCCTAATTTTTGCGCCCATTCGATACTGATAGTGCCAACAGATTGTGAAGAAGTATATATTTCAGTAAATAATTTTTCAGTAATGCCGTCCAGTAATGGATCAAGCGATTTAAAAAAATCATTGGGCGGTAAGCCGCCAAACTCTGCAGCCCACAAAGCTTTGTGGCCTGCGCTGCAAACACCTCTTTTTAATTTTGCGGCATCATTACCGCCAGTTAACACAAAAGGAATCCAGTCGCAATGCTCCACAAAAGAATGTATGTTTTTTTGAATTACTTCGTCTGCTCTTAAAATATGCAGCAGCTTTGCCCAAAACCATTCGCTGCTGTAAATGCCGCCAACAAATTTTAAATAATTAACGGGGAATTTTGTTGCATGAGTATTTATTTCTCCGGCTTCTTTAATTGCGGTATGATCTTTCCATAATACAAACATAGCGTTGGGATTATTTTCCATGCCGGGTAATAAAGATAAAGGTGTTCCGCTTTTATCAACTGCCACCGGCGAAGAGCCTGTGGTATCTACGGAAATACCTTTTACATTTTCAGCGATATCAGCGCCTGCTTTTTGCAAACAATCTTTTATTGTTGCCTCCAGGCCTTCAACATAATCTAAGGGATGTTGACGAAATTGATTTTTACCTGCGTTGCAATATTTTCCATCTTTCCATCTTGGATAATAAAAAACAGAAGATGCTATCTCTTCTCCGTTAATTGCATTCAGCAAAACTGAACGAACGGAGTCCGTACCAAAATCGACACCAATTACAAATGCAGTATTGCTCATTATTTAATTTAATAATTGCTTTAAAATATCATCGTTATAGTCTTCGATAAAACCAATAATATTGGCATATGCAGCAAACTCCTCTTTTGTATGCATGGTTGTTATTACCACACATTTCATATTAGCATTTAATGCTGCCTCCACTCCTTTTGGCGCATCTTCAAATACAATACAATTTTGCGGATCAACATTTAATGCTGCAGCCCCTTTTAAAAAAGTTTCGGCATCAGGTTTACTTTTTACCACATCGTCGGCGCTTACCAATGCACCAAAATAATTGCGGATGTTTAAACCATCCAAAACAAAATCAACATTAAATAAAATGGCTGCGGAGCCAAAGGCCATTTTAATTCCTGCGGCATCGGCTTTTTTTAAATACTCATCCAGCCCGTCAATTAATTTTAAATGGGGAAGAAAATCATGCTGGTATTTTTTTTCTTTAGTGATACTGATCAAATCTTTTTCTTCCTGTGTAAATTTTCCGGGGAAAATGCGATCAAGAATTTCTTCATTTTTTCCATAACATTCCCTCTTGCTTTCTTCTAAAGAAAACATTTTACCATACTGATGAAAAATATTATGCCATGCCCTTATGTGAAAAGGCATATCATTGACCATGGTTCCGTTTAAATCAAATAAAAAAGCTTTTGGTGGTTTCATACTTATGCAGTTCCAGAAATTACAATGTTCAGTTTTTTAAACCTGAAATTAACAATCGTTAAGAATATCAAATTTTTAATTTTTTAGCTATATGTACAACTGCTATTTTAAAATTAATTGATGGTATATTATCAAATTATATTAATTTAACAGTCATTAACTGATAATATAGTATTTATAAAGTATGAAAACGCTTATCCAGAAAATACATATTGATGAGCAGCATTCCTTTGCCTGCCGTAAATACAGGACCCCAAATTTTGAAACCAGCTGGCACAAGCATGAGGAGTATGAACTGATATTGATTACAGAAGGCCATGGTACGGCTTTAATTGGTGATTTTGTGGGTGAATACAAAACAGGAGATATTTATTTTATTGCCGGTAACCTTCCGCATTCTTTTCGTAAAAGGCACCACAAAATTACCGGTGATGCCATTGCCGCACATTTTAAGAAAGATGTTTTTGGGGAAACGTTTTTTTTAGCCCCGGAAATTAAAAATATCTTTACCCTTTTAAATAAAAATGATGCCGTTCAATTATTGAATAAGTTGAAGAAAGAAGTTACCTCTTTATTAATTGAAATGGAAAGTGCAAAAGGTTTTAACCGTATAAATTTATTGCTGCAGTCGTTGCAAAAAATGAGTACTTCATCAAGCTTTACAAGAGTTACGGAGGATTTTTCATCGCCGGATAATAATATTAATCCTGCTATTGATAAAATAATAGACTACTCTTTTAAACATTATTTAGAGCCGGTAACCTTGCAGCAGGTTGCACAAATTGCAGACATGAGCATTCCCACTTTCTGCCGTTTCTTTAAAAAAAATATTAAAAAAACTTATTTCAATTTTTTGCAGGATCTACGCATCAGCCACGCCTGCAAATTATTAACTACCACTGATAAAACTGTAATGGATTGCTGTTACGAAAGTGGTTACAACAGTTGGGCACATTTTACCAAACAGTTTAAGCAGATAAAAAAAATTACACCGTCGCAGTACAGGAAGGAGTTTGTGGAGAAGGGGAAGTGATTGGCACGCTGGGAAAATGGCACGCAGAACCGCAGAGGGCACAGAGGGAATACAAAGAAAATCGAGATTGCTTATTTGATTTAAAATTGTCTAAATGTTTGTAAATCCCATCCCTATAAAATCGGTTGAATTTTATTTCCATTATTTTTTCACCTCTTCTTCCTCTGTCCCTCAGCGTACCACCTATTTCTCCACCCTAAACCAATCCACTTCTGCAAAGCCTGCATCATTAATAATTTGTGTACGGGTGCAGAAGAAACCCATTGTTGCACCAATCCATTTGCCGGGTGTGGCTTTAAAAGTTTCTGCAATATCAGTAAATATTTTGCCATCGCTGCTGTAACTGAAAGTACAAACAGCACCTTTGATTACTTTTAATTTAAAATAAAAATCTCCGCTATTAATTTTTGTTACTTCAATTTCTGTTTCAGGTTTACCATGTTCGGCATCTATGCATTTGGTATAACTTAAATAAAGTCCGTCAGCTTTTTTGGTTACGGTAATATTGGCGTAACTCATTCCTAAAACTACCAACCCAAATTTTTCGCCATTAGTTTTTGGTGTGAATAAAAATTTAGCTGTTGCTTTAAATTCTTCTGCAGGAAATTTTTGGGCGAGGATGTTAGGGATTTCCCATAAATTTTTTGCTGTATCCGGTTGTAAAACACTGTTGAAACGGATGACTCCTTTTCCAGGATAACAAAATGCCCAACCCAGTTTTGTATTAGCATGCCATTGCCATTGCAAACCAATTTTATTATTATTAAATTCATCTGATTCCTGTGGCATTGTTATGGGGTACTTTTTTCCAACGTTTGGTTTTTTGTAACTCATTACCGGCTCACCAATACCGTTACCATCATTGTCAACTCCCATTACCGGCCAATTATTAACCCATTTCATTGGTTGCAGATGAATAATTCTGCCGTATGCATCTTTATCCTGAAAATGAATGAACCAATCTTCCCCCGTTTGTGTTTGTACCCAGGCACCCTGGTGTGGACCATTAACTGGTGTTGAACCTTGCTCTAAAACAACTTTTCTTTCGTAAGGGCCATAAATATTTTTACTGCGTAAAATAGTTTGCCAGCCCGTTGCCACTCCGCCTGCAGGTGCAAAAATGTAATAGTAGCCATTGCGTTTGTATATTTTTGGCCCTTCAATGGTGGCATCTAATTCGTGTCCATCATACACCAACACGCCATCGCTTATTACTTTATCGCCTGCGGTATTTAATTCTTTTATTAAGATAACAGATTTTGTTCCGGCACGGCTGCCTGCTAATGCATGTGCTAAATAATTTTTTCCGTTATCATCCCATAATG
>NZ_JANPCM010000405.1:0-3963 GCF_031430955.1 Ferruginibacter sp. | reverse complement strand
GATAATTCATTATTGTTTCATACCATCAACCGTAATAAAGAAAGTTTTACTGCAGATTTAAAAAATGAAACTGATATTGCTACTGTAAAAAAACTTATTGCTAAAGCAGATGTTATCATTCATAATTTCCGCCCGGGTGTTATGGAAAAAACCGGTTTGGGTTACGAAGCGGTAAAGAAAATAAATGAAAAAATTATTTATGCTGCTATTTCTGGCTATGGAAAAACAGGGCCTTGGAAAAATAAACCAGGCCAGGATTTATTGCTGCAATCCATAACCGGACTTGCATACACTTCTGGCAATGGTACAAACGGGCCAGTGCCCTTTGGTATTTCTATTGCAGATATGCTGTGCGGCGCACAATTGGTACAGGGTATTTTAGGTGCATTAATAAGAAGACAAAAAAATAATACCGGTGCATTAATAGAAATAAGTTTGCTGGAATCTTTACTCGATTTTCAATTTGAATTGCTTACCACATATTATACCAATCAGCAGCAGCCGCAACGGAGTAAAATTAATAACGGTCATCCATTATTAAGTGCACCTTATGGTATTTATAAAACTGCCGACGGTTATATTGCTTTAGCAATGATGGATATACAGGTACTTGCAGGCGCCATTAAATGTAAAGGGTTGCAAAATTTTTTACAGCAAGATGCATTTGCACAAAGGGATACGATTAAAAAAATATTGGCTGAGCATATTATTACACAAGAAACAAAACACTGGTTAGCAGCTTTGCAACAACAGGATCTTTGGGCAATGGAAGTATTAGATTGGGAAAAAATGCTGCAGCATGAAGCGTACAAAGTTTTAGAAATGGAACAGGTGGTATATGCAGGCGATGAAAAAATTTTTACTACACGTTGCCCTGTTCGTATTAATGGAGAAAGATTGTATGCAGACAAACCGGCACCGCAATTGGGAGAGCATAATGAAAAAATAAAGAACGATTTTTTAATTGCTGAATAATGAAATATTGTTGAAGAGTGTCTCGCCTTAGGCCAGACCAATGAAGCTAAATAGAAATAAAATGATGGGTTCAAAAAAATGTATAACAAAAAAAATACCCCTTTAGGGGATAGGGGTATGAATTTATTACAAGATATAATTGTGGTTGACTTCAGCCAGTTTTTATCGGGGCCTTCTGCAGCTTTGCGCCTTGCAGATATGGGGGCACAGGTGATAAAGATTGAGCGGCCAGGCGTTGGCGATATTTGCCGGGAATTATATGTGTCGGATGTGATGATAGAAGGGGAGTCAACAATTTTTCATGCTATTAACCGCAATAAACAAAGTTATGCTGCTGATTTAAAAGATGCAGATGATTTGGAAAAAGTAAAACAATTGTTGCGTAAAGCAGATGTGATGATGCATAATTTTCGTCCGGGTGTAATGGAACGTATTGGATTAGATTATGAAACAGTAAAAAAAATAAATCCTGCAATAATTTATGCGCAAATAAGTGGCTATGGTAATGAAGGGCCATGGAAAGATTTGCCTGGTCAAGATCTGTTATTGCAGGCTGCATCGGGCTTAAGCTGGTTAAGTAATAATAATAACGAAAGTCCCACGCCAATGGGGGTGGCCGTAGTAGATATAATGGCAGGTACACATATTGCCCAGGGAATTTTAGCAACATTGTATAAAAGAACCCTTAGTGGCGAAGGTGCGTTGGTGCAGGTAAATATGTTTGAAAGTATTTTAGATTTTCAGTTTGAAGTGTTGACTTCTTATTATAACGATGGCCGGCAATTACCGGTACGTGGAGCAGTAAACAGTGCTCATGCTTATATTGCAGCACCTTATGGTATTTATAAAACAAATGATGGTTACATTGCATTGGCAATGAGTGATATTGTATTGCTGGCAACACTTTTGCAATGCAACACACTTAAAAAATTTAATGACAGCAACGATTGGTTTAGTAAAAGAGATGAGATAAAAAAAATACTGGCAGATCATCTTGTAAAAAAAAGCGTGGCTTATTGGTTATCCATTTTAGAAAAAGCAGATATTTGGTGTGCACCTGTTTTGGATTATGATAACTTAGTAAAGGAAGAAGGCTATAAAACACTGAACATGGAAATTACTGTAAAAACAAGTAATGGGCTTTTGGTAAAAACAACAAGATGCCCGATAAGAGTAGATGGAAAATTGCTGGTGTCGGATAAAGGAGCGCCGCAATTGGGTGAACATAACGATGCTATTGAAAAACAATTTGAACTGGAAAAAATTTTGCAGGAAAAATAACGCTGTAAACTGATTACTGGTTGATAATAATACCCTCACAAAGTTTAGCAGTACATTTACGCAGCCAAAAATAAATCATGCAGTTTAATGCTCCTTTACAATTACAACAAATTCCGATATATATTATTGGTGCAGGCGGTATTGTAAACACGGCCCATTTACCTGCGTATAAAATTGCAGCCTTTAATGTACAGGGTATTTATGATATTGATAATGCAAAAGCTGTTACCACTGCCGCAAAATTTAATTTACCCAATGTGTTTACCGGTGTTGCCGAAATGATTGCACATGCTCCGGCAAATGCAGTTTTTGATGTAGCGGTTCCCGGCTCTCAAACTATTGCATTGTTACATCAATTACCCATTGGTGCAAAGGTATTGTTGCAAAAACCTATGGGAGAAAATTATGAAGAAGCAAAACAAATTTTGGAAATTACAAGAGAAAAACAAATGCTGGCAGGCATTAATTTTCAATTGCGTTACGCACCATATATTTTAGCAGCCAAAGAATTAATTAATAAAAATTTACTGGGAGAGCTGAATGATATTGAAGTGAATGTAAATGTTTATACGCCCTGGCATTTATGGGATTTTTTAATGGCATCGCCAAGAGTGGAAATTTTATACCACAGTATTCATTACATTGATTTGGTCAGAAATTTACTGGGTAATCCGCAATCTGTTTATGCAAAAACAACTAAGCATCCATCAATGCCGCAGCTTGCTTCTGTACGCAGCAATATTATAATGGATTATGGCGATATGATAAGAGCAAATATCCTTACCAATCATTGCCATAATTATGGAATACCCAAACAGCAATCTTATATAAAAATAGAAGGCAGCACAGGCGCAGTAATAATAAATTTTGGTGCCTTAATAAATTATCCAAGAGGTGCTGCAGATAGTTTTGAATATATTTTATTGCAAGAAGGCAAAGAAGCACAATGGCAGCAAATGAAGATTGAAGGCAGCTGGTTTCCGCATGCATTTATTGGCAGTATGAATGAAATGTTGCTGGCCGCCGCAGGAGAAATAGCAGCGCCTGATAATAGTGTGGAAGATTGCATTGATACAATGGCTTGTGCAGAAGCAGCGTACAAGAGCAGTGAGGAGGGAGGAACCCCTGTTCTCTCAAGGGGAACTTAGATTGTTACATCATATTATTAAAAATTTTAAAAGAAGTGAAGGATTAAAGTTTAGCGAAGAAGTAAAAATAATTTTGAACTGCCGGTAATAATATAAAGTGTTATTAAATAAAAAATATTTTGAAGTTGTACTGATAATTGTGGCTGCACAATGGTGTACTGGTTTATATGCTCAAAAAAAAACAGCTTTTATTTACACAAATGAAAATAATTCTGCAAGGGTACAATTTGGAATTGATAAAGTAAAAAATGCCCTTTCCCAAAATGGATATTTGGTAAAGATGTTGAAGGATGAAAATAGTAAGACTGAATCGCCAATAATTTATGTCACAAAACATTTGTCTGTAAATTCTCCCAAATGGAAAAAAATGCCAAAAGAAGGGTATTCTTTTATTTCAAATAAAAAGGGTATTTTATTAACAGGTGCAGATGAATCAGGAATACTATATGGTTGTATTGAACTTGCAGAAAGAATTACTGCAGCAAAAAAAATCCCAACAAATATAAACCTTGATGATGCACCCGAAATGGTTTTACGTGGCCAATGCATCGGCTTACAA
>NZ_JANPCM010000404.1:0-1737 GCF_031430955.1 Ferruginibacter sp. | reverse complement strand
CCCGCTGATTCAAGCAAAATAATTTTAATTGCCAACTATATTCCTTTTGAGCATCCGGCCGGTGGCCCCAACTGGTACACTTTTGGAGAAAATATACGTTACGAAATTCATATAGACAATAACACTGCCACCACAGGTGATGATATTATTTACCGTTTTACTTTTACCAGCGTAAATGAAGATGGATCAACTTTCTTTAACATCCGTCTGGGTAAACAAAATATAAAAACAACTTACCTGTGCGAAAGAAGTATTAATGGTGGCACATCATTTACTTCTATTGTTGCTGCCGGAGTGGTGCCGCCAAATAATATTGGCCCACGCTCTATTGAAGGTGGTGTAGGTTTAGGTGCAACAGATTATAATGCATTGATGACTGCAGCAATTGCTACAGCCACCAGCGGCGAAAAAGTTTTTTGCGGTCCGGTTGATGATCCGTTCTTTGTTGACTTAGGCGGTGCATTTGATGCTGGTGGATTTAGAACTGCTGGTGCAAGAGACGGCCTTGCAAAATTTAATTGCCATACCATTGCAATTGAAGTACCTATTTCAACTTTACAAAAAACTGGTAAAACCACGGCAATGGCTACCAGTATTTTAGATGCTGATTTTGTAATTGGTGTTTATGCCAACGCAAGCAGGCCGGCAATTACTACTTTAAGTTTAACCGGTGATAAACCTGCAACTTCGGGTGCATGGACACAAGTTTCAAGATTGGGAATGCCTTTAACCAACGAAGCAGTAATTGCCATTGGTCAAAAAGACAGATGGAACGCTACTTCACCGGCAAACGACGGACAGTTTGTGCCTTTCTTTAAAAATCCTGAGCTGGCTTTGTACATGGACGATTCTCAGTTTGGTGGTGCTGTACCTGGCCTTGCTAAATTAAGGGTGCAGACAAAATCTTTAGGCGCTTTTGATTTTAGAAATGGTAAACCTGGATTGTTCCCATTAAAAGGTTCTCCTGCTGTAGCAGGTACTGCACTGGATGATGCTATTTTTGGTACCATTTTATTACCAGATAACATGAGCCCGAGAGCTGTTGATATCTTACCAATTTTTTATACAGGCGTTCCCAACTTACGTCCTTATCAATTAGCAACAGGTAAAGGGGGTAATCCATTAGCAGCAGGTAAACCTTTTATCAATAATTTTTTACCAACCCTGGGTGATTATTTAAGGTTGAATATGGCTGTACCGGTTACACCACGTAACAGTGCCGACTTTAGCAGTTTAGGAATTGTACAGGCAGCAGTTTTAGGATTAACCGATCCAAGATTTAATGCTAATGCAAACATCCAGTTTATTCCAAACATGGATGGTTTCCCTAACGGAAGAAGATTAGAAGATGATGTAACTACTATTGAATTACAGGCTGTAGGCGGAGTTGCATTAGCGGCTATTGGTTTATGGTATGATGACTATATTCCCGGAACCAGCCCAAGCCCGGTTACTGCGCAACTTTTAAATGTGGTAACTTATAATACCGGCGTTGGCCAAAATGATATTGCTTTTAAAACTTCTTTCCCGTATGAGCAAACACCATGGGCAGGAACTCATAATTGCGATTGTACTCCTCCATCAAATTCTAACTTGTCAAGCATACCTTATAATTACAGCAAGTCAAACATAAATCAAGGTTTTGGTTCGCTGTTGGCAGTTCGTTTCCAGGTTACTTTCTTTGATTTGACGCTCGCACTAAACCATGCCATCTGCCCAATCTTTTCATTTCCAAAT
>NZ_JANPCM010000403.1:0-3577 GCF_031430955.1 Ferruginibacter sp. | reverse complement strand
AATGTTAAACATTTTTCCAAACTTTCCTTCCACTCAGAAATAGTAATACCAAAAGTAGTTTTTATTAACCCATTGTCTATAACGGAATACTGTGGCCGCTTTGCAGGCGTGGGATATTGAGCTGTGGCGATGGGGTTGATTATGCAATTACTGCCTGTTAATTCTTTTATGGCTAAAGCAAACTGGTACCAGCTTATTATGCCCTGGTTGCAATAATTAAAAATAGTATTATGGGGAGTAATAGGCGAATGCGGAATAACCGCAACAGGATTTTGCTGAATGATGGCCATTATTGCATGGGCTAAATCGGCTGCATAAGTAGGGCAGCCCAGCTGATCGTTTACTACATTAATACTTTCTCTTTCTTTCATTAACCGCAGCATCGTTTTTACAAAATTATTTCCATAAGAAGAATATACCCAGGATGTTCGTATAATAATTACTGATGGATTATTTTGTAAAGCCAGCTCTTCGCCTTTTAATTTAGACTGGCCATAAATACTCACCGGGTTGGTAGCATCGGTTTCGGTATAAGGCTGTTGGGCAGTACCGTCAAAAACATAATCGGTAGAAATATGTATAAGCTGCACATTGAATGTTTTGCAAACAAAAGCTAAATCTGCAACAGCATCCGCATTTATTGAAAAGGCTTTTTCTTTTTCGGATTCTGCTTTATCTACTGCCGTGTAAGCTGCACAGTTTATACAAAAATTTATCTGGTGATTGGTAAAGTATTTTTTTACTGCTTCGTTATCATTTACAGGCAACTCTTCTTTACCTGTAAATAAAAAATTGTATTGCGGATATTGTATGGCCAATGCCCGGAATTCTTTGCCGAGCTGGCCATTGGCACCTGTAACTAATATTGTTTTATCGGCTGCCATTTGAAATTTTAGAAAGTAAAATTATTTATACAATCATGTAATGCCGGATGCTTCAGATCTTTTTCGGAAATAATAGCTTTGTCAGCAGGTATTTGCCAGTTGATATTTAATGCGGCATCGTTATACATTATGCCGCCTTCAGTTTCTTTGTGATAAAACTCATCGCATTTATAAAACACTTCGGCAGTTGGGCTGATTACAGAATACCCATGTGCAAAACCCTGCGGTATCAGTAATTGTTTTTTATTAGCAGCAGAAAGCTCCAATTCAAATACTTTGCCATAAGTGGGAGAGCCTTTGCGTATATCAACTGCCACATCTAATATAGCACCGCTTAAAACCCTTATTAATTTTGTTTGCGCATGTGGGTTTAACTGGTAATGCAAACCACGTATTACGCCATAAGATGATTGGGCCTGGTTATCCTGTACAAATTTTATTGCTACGCCTTCGGCAGAAAAAGTATTTTCATTATAGCTTTCAAAAAAATAACCACGGCTGTCTTCAAACACTTTGGGTTCAAAAACCATCAGGCCCCGGAAATCTGTTTTAACGAAAGGCATCTTGTAATGAATAATTAATTAATAATGGATAATACCAATTGGACATTTAATGTACCCGGTAAAAATGTCAGGTTGAGCTTGTCGAAACCGGGTGCAAGAGTAAACCCGCCTTCGACAAGCTCAGGCTGACAGTGTATTTTAAATGTCCAATTGGTATAATTTACTTGCACAATGAATTTTCAGAAAAAATAAATACTAATTGTAAATTAAAAAATTATATATCATCAATTATAAAATTATCCATTTTTATTTGCTGTACAATTTTTTAAAATATTGAATAGTTTCAATTAATCCATCTTCAAATTTTTTAGTGGGCTGATAGTTCAATAATTTTTGCGCTAAGGAAATATCGGCCAAAGAATCTCTTATATCACCGGCTCTTGGTTCCCGGTAGGTTGCAGCAAAATCGCTGTCCAGTTGCTGCTGGCATATTTTGTACAATTGGTTTACGGTAAATCTTTCGCCAATGGCAACATTGTAGGCTTTGTTAAATGCTTCGTTATTATCTGTTAGCATTCCTTTAATATTTATCTGAACTGCATTATCAACAAAAGTAAAATCTCTTGTTTGTTCGCCATCGCCATTTATATAAACCGGTGTACGGTTAATAATTCCTTTTACAAATAATGGTATAACGGCTGCGTATGGCCCATCAGGATCCTGCCTTGGCCCAAAAATATTAAAATACCTGAAGCCCATTATTTTTAAACCGTATGCCTGGCTAAAAACTTTTGCATACAATTCGTTGGTTCTTTTTGTAACGGCGTAAGGTGATAAGGCATTACCAATTTTGTCTTCCTGCTTGGGTAAGGTTTGCTCATCGCCATACACACTTGATGAAGAGGCATACACCATTTGTTTTACGCCTTTATCAACCGCCGCCTTCATCATGTTTACGGTGCCGGTAATATTTACTTCGCTAAAATAAACGGGTTCTTTTATACTGCGTGGCACACTGCCCAATGCAGCCTGGTGGCTGATGTAATCAATGCCATCACATGCATGCAAACAAATTTCGTTATTGCGTATATCGCCATTAATAAATTCAAAAGCAGGATATTCTTTTAAAACGGTTAAATTACTTTCAAACCCATTTGCTAAGTTATCCAGTACCCTTACTTTTTTTGCACCATGCTTTAATAAATATTCTGCAATGTGGCTACCAATAAAACCTGCGCCACCCGTTACTAAAAATGTTGAAGCACTTAAACCCCCATCCCCTGAAGGGGAGTTATTCCACGTTTCTATTTTTTCTGGTAGTGCCATTATTATTTTATAGTTTTCACTTATGTATGTTTATACTTATTATACCCTTCAAATAATTCCCCTTCAGAGGAAGGGGGCTACAGGCTCCAATACTTCCTGCTGCTTATCTTTCCCCTGTAAATGCCTTTTAAATCTGCAATCATTGCATGTGGTTTTGTGATGGAACTAAAATACGCATCATCTAATTTTTTATAGTCGTTATGAGGTACTGTTACAATCACTGCATCGTAATCATTACTCAGTTGCTGCGTTAATTCAAAACCATATTCATGTTTAAGTTCTTTACTTTCAGCATAAGGATCAGTAACATCTACATTAAGAGAAAATGATTGTAATTCTTTTACCACATCAGCTACTTTGCTGTTTCTTATGTCGCTTACATTTTCTTTAAAGGTGGCGCCCATTATTAAAACTTTAGCAGCTTTTATATTGCTGCTGTTTTGAATAATATGCTGCAGTATTTTTTTAGCCACATATCCTGCCATACCATCATTAATAACACGACCAGCCAAAATTACCTGGCTGTCGTAACCCAATTCTTTTGATTTGTGGGTAAGATAATATGGATCAACACCAATGCAATGCCCACCTACAAGCCCGGGTTGAAATTTTAAAAAATTCCATTTTGTACCTGCAGCTTCTAAAACTTCAAACGTGTTAATATTCATTCTGTCGAAGATGATGCTGAGTTCATTCATCAATGCAATGTTTAAATCACGTTGGGTATTTTCGATAATTTTTGCAGCTTCGGCAACTTTTATAGAGGAGGCTTTGTGTACACCGGCTTTTACAACCAGTTCGTACACTTTTGCAATCGTATCTAAACTTTCGGCACAACATCCGCTTACCACTTTAATAATAGTA
>NZ_JANPCM010000402.1:0-5852 GCF_031430955.1 Ferruginibacter sp. | reverse complement strand
ATATGAAATTTATTCAGGTGAAAGTACCGAGGAAGGTTATGATAAAAAAATATTTGCTGAATCTTAGAAGCTGTTTGAATTAATTTTAGCAGAATACAATTTAGCTAAAGCCTTTTTATTTTCATTGCATTACCACGCCTTTAAAGGCGTGGTAATGCAAATTGAGGTTGTCGGCTTTAGGCAAATAAAATAAATAAATAACTCAAACAGCCTCTTAAGCAAATAAAATTGGCTGTTAAGACTTTCATTAAGCAGATAATTAACCTGCAAAATCAATCCGTAATTTTCATTTTGCATATATTTATTTTCAATATTCATCCACTCAACCAACTATTTTACCATTTGTAAAATTGACTTTTCTAATAAATTTTAAACTTATCATTTTTTAATTAGCTCATTATCAAGTAACTAATTTATAAAAGAGGTATTATTCTTCGGCTATTACTACATAATAGCATACTACTTTGTTTTGCATAGTACCATATATCGCCCTATCTTTGTGTTATCAAAGGAAATAAAATTAAAACCATTAAAAAATTAAAATCATGAACACACAAAACACCAGCTTATTCACATCAATAAGCAAAGCAGCAACTAAAAAATTAACCACAGTAGTTAATGAAACACTGGCATTTAATGTTATCCAAACAAAAGCATTTACAGCTGCGGATTTATGGAATATTCAGCGCCAAAGAAAAAGCAGCCTGCAAAGAAGGCATTATGCTTAATTATAAGCAATTGAAAGGTGCAAGTGTTTAGCATATCACTTGCACCACAGGCTGAAAAGTGAGTTACTTAAAATTCTTTACTTCCATATTTTGTACTGCTAAATAAAGTTAGCTTTACCAATATAAATGCTCAATATAAATGATGTTGGATCAGCAGGTAATTGAACAAACAAAAAAATGGATTAACGATGTAGTGGTGGGTTGCAACTTTTGCCCTTTTGCAGCCTCAGTAATAAAGCAGCAAACTGTGCATTACATAGTTGAGATAAGTACAGATGCAAATATTTGCCTGCAGACTTTTTTACTGGAAGCCATGAGGATGGATGATGATGTAACTACCGAAACCAGTTTTATTATTTTCCCCAATACTTTTGAGCAATTCGATGATTACCTGGACATAGTTTCGGTTGCCGAAAAATTATTGCAGCAAAATGGCTACGAAGGTATTTATCAGGTAGCCAGTTTTCATCCTTTATATTTATTTGCAGGATCAACAGAAAATGATGCAGCCAATTACACTAACCGCTCAGTATATCCCATGCTGCATTTATTACGTGAAGCCAGCATTGATAAAGCTTTACAAAATTATAAGCACCCCGAAAATATCCCTGATACCAATATTAATTTTGCCAAAGAAAAAGGGTTGGTATATATGAAGATGCTGAGGGATGCCTGTTTGTGATGCTGATTGTTTTTTTAAGACATCCAGTTATCACCATTTTATTTCTTCCTGCTAACCCTCCACACAATATTACTTACATCATCCGTTACCAACATTGAGCCATCATCCAGTACAGCCACACAAACCGGCCTGCCATACACTTCACTTTTTGAGACATCGGCGATAAAGCCGGTTAAAAAATCTTCGGGTGCGCCGGATGGTTTGCCATTTGCAAAAGGAACAAACATTACTTTATATCCTGTTAATTCCTTACGGTTCCACGAGCCATGCTGCCCGATAAATGCACCGTTATGATATTTTGTTGGGAAAGATTGTTTATCATAAAAAGCTAATCCAAGCGATGCGGTGTGCGATCCAAGCGGCACATCAGGTACAATTGCTTTTGCTACAAGGTCGGGCCTTTGACTATCTTTTAATCTCGGATCTAAATTTTTTCCATAGTAAGAATATGGCCAGCCATAAAAGCCGCCATCTTTCACACTTGTCATATAGTCGGGTACCAATTCATCGCCTAATTCATCTCTTTCATTTACTGCTGTCCATAAAGTTGTTGTGCCAGGCGCCCAATCCATACCAACCGGGTTACGCAGGCCGTTTGCATAAATTCTTTCGCCACTGCCATCAGGATTTATTTCTAAAATGTTAGCCCTTCTTATTTCATTTTCCATTCCATGTTCTGCAGCATTACTGCCCGAGCCAATCGAAATATAAATTTTATCCCCTTTTTTATTGGCAATAATATTTCTCGACCAGTGATTATTATAACCTCCCATTGGCAGATCCACAATTTTTTTTCCTGCGCCAGCCAGGGCAGTATCGCTAATTTTATAATCAAATATCAGTAACGCATCTGTATTGCCCACATAAAAATGATTATTTAATATCAGCATGCCCAGCGGTTGATTTAATTTTTCTGCAAAAACAAAACGGCTTTCAAAAACGCCATCTTTATTTTTATCCCTGAACATAGTAATGCGGTTGGCACTGGTGCCGTAATGCTGTGTTTTTATTTTTCGGGAAAGTTTTGCCCCAAGTTTTTTAATTCCTTTTAATACAGTGTTGGTTTCCGCCACAAAAATATCGCCGTTGCTGCCCACATATATCCATCGGGGGTGGTCGAGGCCATCAGCAAATTTTGTAACTTCAAAGCCCTCTGGCGCTATGGGTGTTTTACCTTCCGGCCATCCAATTACCTTACTGTAATTTTTTGACGATTTGGTTGAATATGGTACTGGCATTGTATCTTGTATGGTTGCCCCTAAATTAGGATTAGTTTTAACAGCCTTGGTTTGAGATGTTGAATTACCACATGCAAATAGTGTAGTAATAAAGAAAAGGATAGAAATATTTTGTATCATTATTGTATATTTTTTAAAGAAGTAATTATATCATTCTATGTAACACTAAGATTATAGAAAATTTTTTAAAAAAAAATAATAAAAATGTTAATACACAAAAAAAGGATTGTTGATTTCATAAACTGAATATGACCAACCCCCTGTTAATTAAGGCAATAAATGGTAAAGCCACTTTCACAATTTTTATAATGGTCACAACCAAAATTAAAGATGCAAACAAACCTTGTCATCTTTTTATTACCCTGGTGCTTTCACATTAGCCTATTTTTTTTAATTAGTAATTGGTTACAACAGTTTGTTGCAGCCCGTTAAAAAATATACTACTGTAAGAGAAAAAGAGGAAGTGGAATAATAAAAAATTGCAAACGGTATACCAAAAAATTTTCATGCCTCTCTTTAATTAAAATATAAGAGGAAAGTGAGCGATTATTTTACATAATGAAATACCTGGTGAAAAATCAGCAATAATTATTAACCTTAATATTTTAAAAACAGACATCACACTTTTTGGCATGAGTTTTACCTGTTATCAATAATATAATTCATCATTTATTTAAATAAAACCAATTATGTTTTACAATTTTTTTAAAAAAATTACTTATTCATTACTCTTGCTTTTGATTATAATTTTTGCATCATGCAACAATGGCAGCAGCAGTAACACCCTTTCTGCTGCTGATAGTTCAAAAAACTCCGTTACGGCTGAAAAGGAGCAGCCAGTAACGCTTAAACCAAAAGGTGCCAAACCGGAATGGGGGCCGGGTATTACTCCAGAAATGCAGGTAGTTATTGAAAAATTAATGAGTTATAATGATCCTGCTTTAGTTACACTATCTGCAGCAGATGCCCGTAAACAACATTCTCCTGCAGATGCGGTAATGGATGTAATTAAAGAAAATAATATTCACGTTCCGCCTTCAAATTTGGATACCATGGGGAAAAACATTCCCGTAACGGGCGGAA
This sequence comes from Ferruginibacter sp., assembly GCF_031430955.1. Lineage (GTDB taxonomy): Bacteria > Bacteroidota > Bacteroidia > Chitinophagales > Chitinophagaceae > Ferruginibacter. Next base: position 2,121 of record NZ_JANPCM010000402.1, on the reverse strand, counting down.
ATATTCATCTGAGAATTTATTCACCAAGAGGTGATGGCCTTTTTCCTGTAATAGTTTATTACCATGGCGGTGGTTGGGTAATTGCAAACCTTGATACGTATGATGCAAGTGCAAGGGCATTGGCAGAACAAACGGGTGCAGTGTTAGTTTCTGTGGAGTACAGGCAGGCACCTGAAAATAAATTTCCAACAGCGCATAATGATAGTTACGCAGCCTATGAGTGGGTTGTAAAAAATGCTGCTTCTATTAAAGGTGATGCAAAAAAAATTGCAATCGCCGGCGAAAGTGCAGGCGGTAATCTGGCTACCGCAGTATGTATGATGGCACGGGATAAAGGTTTAACTATGCCGGTACATCAGTTACTGGTATATCCAATTGCAGGGTACGATACTACTACAGCAGCTTACCAAAAAAACGCAATGGCAAAACCATTAGACCGGCCTCTGATGAGTTGGTTTTTTAATAAATATCTCAGAAGTGCGGCAGATGGCAAATCTCCAATGATTGATTTGGTAAATGCCAATTTAAAAAACTTACCCGCTACTACAATTATTACTGCTCAATACGATCCCTTACAAACTGATGGAGAAATGTTAAGTGATAAATTAAAAGCAGCCGGCGTGGCTGTAGCTTTTAAAAACTATGATGGGGTAACGCATGAATTTTTTGGTATGTCAGCTGTTGTACCACAGGCTAAAGACGCACAGGTTTTTGGTGCAACTGCTTTAAAGAATGCGTTCAATAAATAACAAGCTTTATAATAATAATTTAAAACCTCAGTTTTTCTGAGGTTTTTTTTAATTTTTTTTAAGATCGTTTCAACCATCCCGTAATACTCATTCTGCTGCGGTTAGCTTTTATTACTTCATGTTCCATCTCATCGCTTTTAAAAAATACTGCAGTTTGCGATTGAGGTTGAATTTTTTGCACAGCTTCGTTTTGATACACCAATAATTGTCCGCCATCTTCCTCCAGCCAGTTGTTGTTTAAATAATTTATAAGAGAATATTTTCTGTCGCTGTCATTTTTAAACTGGTCTTTATGGCGTTTGTAAAAACTGCCTTCTTCATAAACGGCATAATGAAATTCATAACCATTAATGCCGGTATAGCACGTGCAGTTAAGGCGATCAATAAAATTTTCTATCTGCTGTAAAAATTCCTGCTCATAAATATTGTCGTGACTTTTATCCATCCAGTAAATTTTATCGCCTCTCATTTTTTGCTGGGCATCTTTTACTTCTTTGTTGCCAATACCGGCAGCAGTCATCAAATCATCTTTTTGCAATTGCAGAATATTTTGATGCAATCCATTACTCAGCTCTTCATTTAAAAAATCATTGTCAATTCCTATACCGTTATCGAGATAACTGTCAATCAATACATCAAAACGGTTTGTCATTGTAAAATGTAATAGTTAAAAAGGGTAAGGTAGTTCTTTTGGAGATTATCATATTGCAGCGTTTTTTATAAATAGTAAAAATATTTTTATCTTTATGCATTATTACAGCAAATGAAAGACTATAAAAAATATTACATAATTCCGGCAACACCAGAAGAAGTTTACCTGGCATTAACATTACCTCATACCATTCAGTTATGGACGGGGGAGCAGGCAGAAATGAGTACCGAACCGGGGAGCGAATTTTCTTTATGGGAAGGAAGCATCGTAGGGAAAAATATTGCGTTTGAGGAAAATAAAAAAATTGTACAGCAATGGTATTTTGATGGGCAGGAAGCAGAATCTATAGTTACTATAAAATTGCATCAGCATAAACAGGGTACATCTGCAGAATTACAACACACCAATATTCCTGATGAAGCTTACAAAGAAATGGTAGAAGGCTGGGACGATAATTATTTTGGTTTACTGATAAGATTTTACTCCTCCTGATAAATACAGCATCTATTTTTTTAATGCCCACCATGTCCATAGTGCTCCTGCAAAATCTACTGCACCAAATAAAATAAGCATTGGCGGTACATAATTAAGCAATACAAATGCAGTAAAAGAAAGAAAAACAAATATTCTTGTTGGAATAGTATGTTTAAAAAAGGCATGAATATTACCTGCGCCAGCACGGTGATAATAATAACCAATACACAAAGCAAGTACACCTAC
>NZ_JANPCM010000401.1:0-4197 GCF_031430955.1 Ferruginibacter sp. | reverse complement strand
CCAAGCTGAATAATTTTATCACTCAGCTCTTTTACGTAGTTACGGCTTTCGTTTGCCATTTTTAAAAAGATGGCCCTTAAGTCAATATCTGCAGTATTGGTTTCGTCTGCTGCTTTTTGGTATCCTGTAACTCTGTCATTATTAATCTTAATAAGATCATTCAATGTTTCGGTAAGTTTTTCGTTGTTGTTCATATCTTTTAATTTTAATAAAAGACATAAAAAAACATGCCACTATTTTTTATAGCTGTGCTGCTAAAATTTTGTGGAAAATGATGCCCATAAAATAGATGGTGTGAGTAGGAAATGGGATAATTTGCAGGAATTGAATGGGTGGTTTGTAAGAATTCGCCTTTGGCGGATTCAAAAAGAACACGCCGCAAGGCGTGTTACTACGCAATAAAACTGTCCTTCATCTTTGCCAGCAAATCAGTTTCAATCATGCGCTGTGCAATGCGTATCATATTTTTAAATGCCGTGGCGTGGGAGATGCCGTGGCCAATAATTACAGGTTTGGCAACACCTAAAACAGGTACGCCGCCGTATTGTTCAAAATTAAAACGGTCAAAATGTTCGTCGTGTATGTTGCGGCGCTGTACAATATCGTAAATGCTTTCTGCTAATTTCAGCACTACGTTTCCGGTAAAGCCTTCACAAACCAATACATCGGCTTTGTTGAGCAAAATATCCCGCCCTTCAATATTGCCAATAAAATTCAGTTGTTTGTTTTTTTTTAATAATGGATAAGTGGCTTGTGCTAAAAGATTGCCCTTTCCTTCTTCTTCACCCAAATTTACCAAGCCGACTTTAGGGTTGGCAAAATTTAAAATATGCTGTGCAAATAAAGAACCCAGCACTGCAAACTGGTTTAGATTTTCGGGTTTGCAATCGGCATTCAATCCAACATCAACCAATAAACCCAAGCTGCCATCCTCACGTGGTATGTAGGCGCCAATAGTAGGCCGCAATACACCTTCAATAGCTTTAATGCTGAACAGTGATCCCACCATCATTGCACCGGTATTACCAGCACTTATGAAGGCATCTGTTTTACCTGTTGCCAGCAATTGAAAACCTATGGCAATGGAAGAATCTTTTTTTTCTTTTAAAGCTTTAGTGGGATGTTCGTTCATTTCAATTACCTGGCTGGTATGAACGATGGTATATTTATCTGCATCAATGGGATGTGCAGCGATATGTGTTTTAATTTGAGCTTCGTCGCCAATTAATGTAAGGCTAACACCGGCAGCATCAGCGGCTAAAAATTCTGCAACTCCTTTTACAGCTTCCAGTGGCGCAAAGTCGCCTCCCATCATATCAAGTGCTATATTCATTTCAATTGCTTTTATGGTAAGGTGTTCTTTTACAAGCCACGATTGTACTTATGACCTTGCAGAAAAACAATAGGTTCCTTTAAATAAAAATTCTAAACACCAAATCCGTAAACGAATGTAGAGTTTAGAATGCAAAGTTGAAAATATAATTAGGCTTTTAGCGGCGCTTTTTCGGCTACTAACTTTCCTTTATAAAATAATTTTCCTTCACTTACATGGGCACGGTGGCGTACATGTGTTTCGCCGGTTGTTTTATCAACACTTAAAGTAGTTTCTACCGCTTTGTAATGCGTTCTTCTTTTTGCACTGCGTTGCTGACTATGGCGCCTTTTTGGATTTGGCATGATGTATAATTTTTATTTTTATGTTGATTGCAGGTGGTTGGCCGTTGTTCGTTTTGCTGTTTGAGGCAATTGAACTAATTCCAAATTCCCAATTACTAATTACTTTTTCTCTTCTTTACTTTAAACTGTTCTAATCCTTTCCATATCTGGTTACTGTTTTCTTCCTGCTGCTTTACTTCCATCAACCTCAGTTTTTCCAGCACTTCTTTGTTACAAAGCGGCCCACCCTTTTCTTCTTCGCTGCAGGTTTTTTGTATAGGAAAACTCAGCAGCACAAATTCGTATATCCAGTTGCCCACATCAATATGGCTTTCTGTTTTGGAAATGTAAAAAACGTCGGGGTCTTCTTCCTGTCCGTTCATCTCCCCGGGGTTTTCTACCAGTTTTACCAGCATATTAAATTCGTCCCAAATGTCCATTGGCAGTGCGTTTCCGCAACGGTCGCAGGTAACATTAGCTTTACCACCAATTTCAAACTTCAGCAGCATAAAGCTGCTTTTTTTATCTAAACTAAGTTTGATGTTGGCGTTGCAGTTGGTAAAATCTGTAACTCCTTTTTCAGCAAAGAACTTATCATCCACTTCGTAATCAAACTCATGAATCCCGGGTTTCAATCCCACAAAAGCTATCTCAAATGCCCGTTTATTAGCCATTACGGATGGTTTAAAGGACGGCAAAGGTAGGGTAAAATTTATGATTTTTGATAGTCGATTAGAGATTTATTACTCAAAATTCTATGTTTAAGCCCTTTAATACAGCTTTTACCAGAAAACTCCTGTAAAATTGGAGCTAATTCTTTAAATATGTTGGCGAAAAACTAATTTTAACGCTGTATGAGCAGAAAAAAATTTTGGATAACCCTGGTTATTTTGATGGTATTGACCATTTTTATTAAAGTGTACAGCGCCAATGCTTACCGGGTAGAACATAATTATGTCATGGAATTTTACCCTGCAATTGCCTCATTTTTCCGGATAATTTTTGGCTGGCTGCCTTTTAGCATTGGCGATTTTTTATACGGAGGAGCAGTGCTTTGGATTATTATAAAATTGATAAAAGGCATTAAAGCAGTTATTAAAAAAAAGGTAACAGCACAAAGTTTTTTAAACGGGTTAAAAAAAATGGTGCTGATCGTTTTAACCATTTATGTTACGTTCAATATTTTTTGGGGTATTAATTACAACCGGCAGGGCATTGCCATGCAATTGAATTTAAAAAAAGATTCTGTTAGTTTTGACGACCTTAAAGAAGTTACAACTTTGCTTATTGAAAAACTGAATGCTTCTAAAAAATATTTAATTAATAATAACATTAATTATCCTTCAAATGCACAGTTGTTTAAAAAAGTAGAAAATGCTTATGCTAAATCAAAACAACAATTTTATTTTTTAAATTACAACCATGTTTCTGTAAAATCTTCTATGTGGGGATGGTTGGGTAATTACACAGGCTTTACAGGTTATTACAATCCATTTACCGGCGAAGCACAGGTTAACACAACGGTACCAAAATTTTTACAACCCTTTGTTACCTGCCACGAAGTTGCTCATCAGTTAGGTTATGCAAAAGAAGATGAAGCTAATAGCGTAGGATATTTAGCGGCACTAAATTCCGGCGACAGCCTTTTATTATATTCCACTTATTTTGATCTGTACAATTATACCAGCAGGCAGTTGTTTATTCAATCTTTTATTCGAAAAGATACTATCACCCCTAAACAATTTTCATTGCTGCTGATACCCGAAGTAAAAGCCGACATAAAAGAAATGAGGGATTTTTTCCAAAAGCATCGTAATCCCTTTGGGCCACTGGTAAGAAAAGGCTATGGCTTTTATCTTAAAAATAATAACCAGCCAAAAGGCATGCAATCTTACGATGATGTTACAGGTTTTTTAATTGCTTATTACAAAAAATTTGGTACAATTTAATCCCTCCTGTTAAACTTATTTTTATTTATACTGTTGTAAATGAGATGAAATTATTTATATCAATACTTATTCCGCTTTTAGTTGGCGGTACTGCAGGTTTTTTTACAGCTTCCGGTGTAGATGGCTGGTATGCTGTTGCTAATAAACCATGGTTTAATCCACCCAACTGGATTTTTGCACCGGTTTGGACAACCCTTTATATCATGATGGGCATTGCATTGTTTTTAGTTTGGAAAAGCGACGCAGATAAAACAGTTAAGCAAACAGCTATCGTTTTATTTGCAGTACAATTAACACTAAACTTTTTTTGGTCGCTTATATTTTTTAAAATGCAGCAACCCGGATGGGCCTTTGCAGAAATTATTGCCATGTGGTTAATGATCTTACTAACCATTATGTGGTTTGGAAAAATTTCATCAGCAGCAGCCTGGCTTTTGGTACCTTATATTTGTTGGGTAAGTTTTGCTTCGGTATTAAATTATTTTATTTGGAAGTTGAATTAAAAACTATTCTTCCACATCATACTTTCTACTGGTTTATTAATTTGCCCGCTGTATTTTGCATTTTTCTTTTCGTTGTACTTTACTTCAAT
>NZ_JANPCM010000400.1:0-5945 GCF_031430955.1 Ferruginibacter sp. | reverse complement strand
ATCTTTACCGGCATTGTATTGCAACAGGCCGGCGTTTGATGTGCCCATCCAGATACGATGGTGATTATCTTCAAAAAAACAATTCACCATAAGCACCCCTTTTTCCTGGTTAGTTTTTGTGGCCACTGCCCTTACAATATTTAATAAAGAGTAGGTGAACATTTTTTTTGACAATGCATTGTACCTGTAAAAAAAAGGACCGCCGGTATTTATCCAGTAATTTTGTCTGCTGTCTTTCAGTATTCCCCTCAGTTCTTTTTTATCCATTAACTGCAGCAGCGGGTGCTGTACAGGATTATAAGCATGCGTATAAACTGAGTTTGTTTTTTTGTAAAATAAAGTAAGCCCATCCCAGTTGGCCTCCCATGATTCATCATTCATGTTATCAACAAAAAATAAATTGCTTTTTTGAGGTGTAAGAAAAGAGGCACAAAAAAAAAGACTGGATAATTTTTTATCTGATTTATTATATTGGTAAAGTCCATAATTGCCTGCCAGTGTAACTGCACCGTAAGTATCCGTGTAGCTGGTATATTTAAAACTACTGTCGGTTATTATTTTTTCTGCAGGGTAAGAAATGAATTTATTTTTTTGCAGATCCAGTTTTTCTATTTCGCCATTCATTATCCATAAACAATTGTTTTTTTTATCTGCAAATAAGTTGGCATCACCAGTATTTATTACTGAGCCGGGATTATTCACATTAAAAGGAAAATTTACAAAACGGGAACCATCGTACCGTTGCAAACCGTTTGGGGTTAATATCCATATATAACCTTTGCTATCCTGTACAATGGAGTTTATCCTGGTATTAAGTAAACCATCGGTTTGACTGATATGGCGAAAAATGTAATTGTCCCTTTGTTGTGCAAAAATATTTTTATCACAAAAAAATGCAACACAGTAAAGCACTATAACAAGACTTTTACACATATCGTAAAGCTACTTTAAATTTAACTTTCACATAATGTTGTACCGGTAATAAATTTATGCCAGCCGCAGCAAATCTTTTTTCAATCAGTATTTTCTTTCTGTAAAATTTTGTTTCTGCTGCAGTGAGGCCATCGGTATTAATTATCAATTTAGTTTTCTGCATACAAACCAGGCATTATTTTTTTTCTAAAATTTCTATTCGTTTCATGAGCAGATCAATTTGCTGTTGCTGGGTTTTTATCATTGCCTGTTGTTCCTGCATGGCTTTTACGAGGGGCACAACAAACTGCTCATAACTTAGGGTGTATAGCTGGTTAGAATTTTTCGGTACAGTAACACCACTAAAATCATAACCAGCTTCCTTCGCAGATTTTTCTACTTCCTGTGCAAGAAAGCCGGTTTCCTTTATTTTTTCTACATCATATTTTTCAGGATAAACTTTTGTTTCTTTATTGCCCGTTATTTTCATTGCTACATCAATACTTCGGTAATAAGTAACGGGGCGCAAACGCAAAATAAAATCGAGCCCTTTTACTTCCTCTTTAATGTTGTTTTTCATTCTTGCATCTGAATAGGTACTCCATGTCTTATTACCTCCATTCCATAAAGTACTTAAGTTGCCTATAAATACCTGGTTATTGGCGGCATTTGGATAGCCACGATTTCCAATGCTTATAGTGTTGGTGGCACCCGGTGAACCAGAGGAGGTTCCAGCGTCAGCTCCAATTGCTATATTTTCACTACCTCCATTTAAATAATAAAGGGCACCATCACCAATAGCCGTATTATAGTTTCCTGATGTGTTAGAATACAGCGCACTACTACCAATCGCAGTATTTTGATTTCCGGCATTGTTACTTACAAGCGAGGCATACCCTGATGCTGTATTGAGTGTGCCTGTAGTATTGCCCTGCAGTGCATAATTACCAACAGCCGTATTTTGAATTCCGTTAAAGGCAGAAGTTGGTGAATTTAAATAAAGAGCATTATAGCCAACAGCCACATTGCCAGTCTCCCAGCTAACACCACCATTATTGTATGATTGGTTATATAACGCATTGACTCCAATTGCTGTATTCTGGCTGGCTGTTGTATTAAATGTTAATGCAGAACCTCCGATAGCTGTATTTTCACTGCCAGAAGTATTATCTACAAGAGCATACGCTCCGTTGGCCGTGTTATAATATCCAGTAGAATTATTAGTTAGTGCATAAGCTCCAGTTGCGCTGTTATTACTTCCATTATTATTTAAAAGTGCTTTGTTTCCATTGGCTGTATTATCATAACCAATTGTATTTAACCATAGCGCTTTGTAACCAGTTGCTGTATTCCGAATTCCATTGTTGAATTGAAGCGCTGAAGCCCCCAATGCAGTATTTTCTCTCCCATAGGTGTTGCTTTGCAGTGCTCCTGCTCCATTAGCAGTATTACCTAATCCTGTAGTGTTGAGTTGAAGAGCCTGAAATCCGTTTGCAGTATTGACAGAACCGGTCGTGTTAGAAGCCCCGGCATCTCTTCCTATAAAAGTATTGTATAGCCCTCCTCCTGTGGCATTGTTCACACTGCCTGCATAAAGACCGACAAATGTATTGAATGGGTTATCCGAATGAATCGACATCAGATTTACGCCATCACTCCTGCGCAAACTAATAAGCGGGTTACTGTTGCTTTGTGTAGCATTTGCATCAATGAATAGTTGAGGGACATCGGCAGAACCTTTGATGTGCAGCTTAGCAAAAGGTGATACAGTGTTGATGCCAACATTAGTTCCATTATCAAAAAGCTGGGAATTGCTAATCGCATTTGCTGCAGTAAATTTTGAGATAAAATTTGTAGTACCATTTCCTCCTATTCCCAATGCAGATGAAAGGTTGCCCCATGCCGTTCCATTATAAAACCAAAAACTATTCGTATCGGTATCATACACAAATAAACCAGCGGCGGGTGTAGCAATGGCGGTACGCTGTGCGGAGTTCATACGTGGTGCCAGCATTCCTTTGGTAGTGCTTTTTATATCCAACAAGGCACTGCCATGTGCTGTTGTGCCATCTGTATTAATGGCTACACTTTGTGCATTTAACAAACAGGTACTTAAAAATGCCAGTACAAAAATGGCAGGCCGGAGGATAAATTTTCTTTTCATTATGTAAAATTTAATTTTTAAACACATTTATTTTTTAAAAATTTATGGTTAGTGTAATTGAATTTTTTTTATTCTTTTTTTGCCGTGAGTGTAAAATTTAAATTGGTTTCCCTGATAGAAGTTTTATCACCAATATGCCGGATGCCCTTGCCCTTAAAACTTTCATTGCCTTTTGAATCTTTTTCTACATCAAATTCTTTAAAAGAAATAAAGATGCCGTTGATGGTTGTTTTGGCTTTGTGTATGGGGAAGTCCATTTTTTTTGGGTAAGGAATCAAATCCTGGCCCACCATAAGAAATACAAACTGGTTGGCTACCAGGTTGGAAAAATCAATAAGAGCATCATTCACAAATATTTTTATTTTTTTTGCATCCACATCATACTCCGCATCAATGGGAATATTAAAATACGCAGGTGTAGCAAGCCCTCTTGCAATAGCACCAAAACCTAAAATATCCCTTTCGCTGGTAGCGACTGATACTGCCAGTGGCGTAAAGGTTTTAATGGGAACTACAACTATCTTTCCTTTGCTTACAGCATGAAAATCATTTTCTTTTGCTATATCCTGCCAGAAATTAAATTTTATTGCATTGCCTTCCAGGTTGCCCTTCATTTTAATAACCCCTCCATTATTTTTATCTTTTGGATAACGTAAAAAAAGTACGGCTTTCATTTCCACTCCATAAGTCCACCAGTTTTCTCCGGCATTATTTCTAAACTCAATGTTGTAATCATGCTTAAAATTTCCTTTATAAACACCACAGTATATTTTCAATAATACATCCAGTGCAAATTGTGCCAGGTCTGCAGCAATGCCTGCCTTTCCTAATTTAGTGCTTAGCGATTCTGCATCAACTTTTGAGGTAGCGTAAATCTTTGTAATTTCTTTTATTGGAAAATCATTAGGTGCTTCAATACCAATACCGGCATCATTAATGCCACCTGCTACTGCCGGTGCTGCTTTATCTGTAGCAATGTTTGCAAGAATAGTAAATATAGAACGTGACCATAAATTGGTAACCGTTTGAAATGCAGCACAGGCTTCGTTAAGGATTACGATGTATTCGCAAACAGTATTATCAAGCGGCTCGTGGTCTGCAATTTTTTCAAGTGCTTTTATTTGTTCTGATTGATCGGCAAGGTTGTCATTAAGCGCAGATAAATTACCTGCAAGCCCATGTGGAAGCCGCTTGCCGCTTTTTGCCAAGTGTGCAGTTTCTTTTCCGGCTTTATTAAGGTCTTTATAAAGTTTAAGTACATTATCAACTTTGTCTTTTACATCTGCTAGTTTTTTCTCCAGTTCTGTTTTGTCTTTGGGGCTGATGCCATCTGCTACTTTGGCTGCACTGTTCTTTAGCTTATCAAAGGCTTTGTTTATTTCAGCAATATTTTTATTGCACCAACTGCCCAAATCAGGCAATGTATAAACAGTAATTTTTGCCGACTGCTGTGCTTTCTTATCGCTGCTCATTACAGTTACAGTATATTCCCCGGGTTTATCGGCAGCAATCCAGGCAGTTTTATATTTGCCATCTGCAGCAAGTAATATTGATTTTACATCTTTGGTGGATGAACTGCTTACGGTTATTTCTACCTGGTTAAGATTTTTATATTTTACGCTCTCCCCGTTTATTAAAATAGTGCCGCCGGTAAAAACAGTATTTGCCGATAAGGCCAGGGTTATAAAACCATCGGTGGGTTTCATTTCTTTTTCTGCGGAGGCAGCAATGGTATTATTGTCTGCTGCATTTTTATTTTTCGGTTGTTGGCCAGCAGTATTATTTTTATCAATTTCATCTACTGAAGCGGTAGTATTATTTGCATTTTTTTTGGCCTTGTTTTTTTTTGGCATTTCAAAAATACTGTCCACACCTTTTCTAATTTCGTTATCAATTTTGTTTGATACACGCCATGCTGCATCATCTTTTATACGGGTAACTATTTTTTTTAAAATTTGTGCTTCTCCTTTCATCATCAATAAAAAAGATAGTAGCAATAACCATAGCTGTTTCATAATTATTTTATTGATGTTACGCATTAGCCGGTATAGAAGTCAATTTAAACAGGCCGTTATTTTTTAATTAGTACAGGTTAATACCAGTGTTCTTAATATTTACTGGTCTGTTTCATTAACGGTATGGATGTAAAATCACCGGTAATTTTTATGTCATCAAGTCCCGCTTCTTTTTGGATACCTGTAAAACTTCCGCTGCAGGTTTCGCCGGTTATGGAAATTTTAAATGTTCCTTCAGTAAGATTTGTCAAGAAATAAACTGGCCCCTTGCCGTCAGTTGTTAATTGTATATGTACCTCGCCAGCGTCTCCGTTGCCAATAGATAAATTGCCGGTTGCCGCTTTTTCAATAGTTGCTATTAAATTATAAATATTATCATCGCTGCTGAGCTTTAGCATCATATCTTTTTCTCCATCCTTATAGGTTGTTATTCCTCCTTGTGGAAACAGGGCTTTATACTCCACCACCAGTTTTTCCTTCTTAAAAATTTTTATAGAAGCTGATGTTGCGGCATCGGCTGCAGGACTTTCGTTTGTTATTGGGCTGCTATTATTTGATGCTGCACTTTTTTCAGTACTTGTATTGCTGCAGCTTATAAAAATTACCAGCAGCAGGAGGGGGTATGCATTTTTCATTTGTTGAAGTTTTTAGTCAGTGAAAATTTATTTTAATATGGATAAACTATTTTTTCTCCGCAATTGTGATACGAAAAAAGCCGTCTATAATTTCTACTCTTCTGGAAGTATCTGTAAAGCTTCCTTTGCCGGTTACAAAAAACTTGCCTTCTACCCAGTCAGCCTCCACTTTGGTAATTTCCATTTCTCCCTTAAAACCATCCCAATATTCTATTTTCC
>NZ_JANPCM010000399.1:0-2983 GCF_031430955.1 Ferruginibacter sp. | reverse complement strand
GTCCAATTATTACTATGTCATGGAGCAAATCCCAACCTATCATCTTACGAAGATAACGACTTCGACGACAACGACAACGTAACTCCCTTGTGTATTGCATCACGAAACGTAAATTAACTTGCGATGAAAAATTTATTAGAATCTGGTGCAGATCCAAATCACAAAAATGATGACGGCAATACACCAATTCATATGATATTTCTTAATGATCATCAATGTTCTTTGCATTTAGTTACTCCTGCTTTCCAATTATTGTAACAATATGGTGCTGATCTTATGTACACCGAATTTATCAGCAGCGAAGGCTTGATAAGAGATGCGATCAAAAGCAGAAAAAAGTTAGACATTTTTGATTACGAAAAACCTGTTGGCATTCAAATTTTTGGTGGCGATGAAGAGAGTTTATCGCTGGCTGCAAAAATTGTTGATGTTACCAATCCTGATTTGCTGGATATTAATTTTGGCTGCCCCGTAAAAAAAGTAGCACTAAAAGGTGCTGGTGCAGGCGTTTTAAAAGATGTGGACTTAATGGTGCGGCTAACGGATGCCGTTGTAAAAAGTACCACACTACCTGTAACCGTAAAAACCAGATTGGGCTGGGATGACAGCAACAGAAATATAGAAGAAGTAGCGGAACGCTTGCAGGATGTGGGCATAAAAGCATTGGCAATACATGGCCGTACCAGGGCGCAAATGTATAAAGGCGAAGCCGACTGGACACTTATTGCTAAAGTAAAAAATAACCCTCGAATTAAAATCCCCATTTTTGGTAATGGCGATATTGACAGCCCTGAGAAAGCACTGGAGTATAAAAATAAATATGGTGTTGATGGCATTATGATTGGCCGAGCCGCCATTGGTTACCCGTGGATTTTTAACGAGATAAAACATTTTGTAAAAACCGGTGAGCATTTAGCACCACCAACTATTGAAGACCGTGTGGCGGTTTGTAAAAAACATTTACACAAATCTTTTGAATGGAAAGGACCCAAAGTGGGCATTTTTGAAATGCGCCGCCATTACACCAATTATTTAAAAGGAATGCCTGGCATAAAAGATTACCGCTTTAAATTAGTTACACTCGATACCGTGGAAGAAATTGATGCTGTGCTGGATGAAATTGTAATTAAATACAGTGGTTATACTTTTGAAAAAACACCTATAGAATTAATTAACTATCATGAAAAGTGCCCGGTGCTTTAAGATTTAGGTTTGATAAATTCTTTTATTGCATTTAAATAAACATGCCCACGTTGCTCCGCAAAATAATCCGCAGCAAGTGCCAGCAAGGCCATAACGGCTAAGGTTAAACCAAAGCCTTTCCAAAATTGTTTGTCAATATTATTTTTAAAATAGAAAAATAATATTATGCCCGTTATTGCCATTGCAATTTCTACCCAACGGTAAATAATAAAATTTTTCATTACCGTTTCCATCCTGGGTATTTCTTTAGCAGTTGCATAAGCCACGGGCTCAAGACCAATATTATAAGCCACATCCGCACTTTGTTTATCGCTTCTTGTATAAACTGTATAGCCGGCAACTAATTGCATAATACCTAAAACAACTAACGGAATTACTGCAGCTTTAAAAAGTGTTGTATTAGTTTTTATAAAAAAGAAAAATATAACAGCGAGAATTACAGCAACAATTCCAATTATAACAAACAAAAGGCTTTCCAGTTTTTCGGCGGTAAAATATTTATAGATAAAACTAAAGTCGTGTTGCAGCATACAACAAATTTATTGTGTCAGGGCGTTTATAATATCTTTATTAAATGGTTCAACAGTAGAACCAAAATAATTGATCAGCCTACCTTCTTCATCCACAATATACTTACAAAAATTCCAGGCAGGTGGCTGATTATTCCATCCGTTTAAAGCAGCATCGGTAAGCCACTGAAATACTTTATTTTGATGGGCAGATTTTACTACGCTGCTTTTGCTCATGAGCATAAACGTTACACCATAATTTCTTTTACAAAATTCGGCTATTGCTTTATCGTCTCCTTTTTCCTGTTCCTTAAAATCGTTTGCCGGAAAACCAATGATCACTAATTTATCTTTATTGGCCTCGTACAGTTTTTGCAAGTCTTCGTATTGATCGGTATAACCGCAATCGCTGGCCGTATTTACCAGCATTACTTTTTTGCCTTTCAGTGTTTCAAAAGAAAAAGCTGTACCATCAATCAGGGTGTCTTTTAAAGTATAAAAAGAAACTGCAGCTGTTGCCTTTTCGTTAGAAAGCGCTTTGGTGTTTGTACCTGTAAGCTTTGCCCACCACATCCATGCTGGATAAATTGCTTTTAATAATTTTTGTCTGTAAGTCATATTTATAGAATTTCTGTTTGCAATTTCTACGTAAGTAAAAAAAGCAATAATCAATAGTAAAAGAACAAATAAAAATCTTTTAAGTTTACCAGATCTCTTTTTGTCTTTATTCATTTTATATAATTTATTTCTTCAATTTTCCCAGCCATCTTCTACATTTCTTCCCCCTTCGGGGTTCTTTGAAAAAGAACGAACGGAGTTCTAGCGGGGGCTTTTACCTTATCACCCATTTAAACAATTTCAGTTTCCCCTTAAACGGCGGATATTTTATCGCCGGGTCAAACCAGGTTGGTGTTTTCATCACTGCTTTTTTATGGCTGAAAGTATCAAAAGAATTTTTGCCATGATAACTGCCTGTGCCACTAAAACCCCGGCCACCAAAAGGTAAATTGTGATTAGTTAAATGCCAACTGGCATTATTAACACAGCCGCCACCAAACGCCACACTGTTCAGCCAGTCTTTTTCTTTAGCATTGCTGGAAGTGAATATATAAAATGCTAAAGGGTTTTTGTTTTGCTCAATTATTTTTAGTGCTTCTTCCTTTGTAGTAAAAGAAATGATGGGCAATATCGGTCCAAAAATTTCATCTTTCATTATGGATGAATCTGCATTTACCTTATCCATAATAGCAGGTTCAATAAAAAGTTTTGCT
>NZ_JANPCM010000398.1:0-5885 GCF_031430955.1 Ferruginibacter sp. | reverse complement strand
CAGATACATTTGCATGGGACAGAAAAGTGGCTGAAATAAGAGAAGGCGATCTGTTAGTTTTTAAAAACGCCGGCGCTTATGGTTTCGAAATGTCTTCTAATTTTAACAGCCGCTATAAACCTGCAGAAGTTTTAGTAAAAGATGGTATAGCAACATTGATAAGAAAGAGAGATGTGTTTGATGACATTTCGAAACCATAAGCGCCGGCGTTTTTAAAAACTAACAGATCGCCTTCTCTTATTTCAGCCACTTTTCTGTCCCATGCAAATGTATCTGTTTCGCAAATGTTGCCGGTAATGGTGTACTGTTTTGCTGCTGCTGTTGGGTTGCTGATATTTTCTATTTGATGATAAGCATCGTAAAACATGGGACGAATTAAATGATTGAAACCACTGTTAACCCCTGCAAAAACAGTGTTAGGCGTTTCTTTAATAACATTTACTTCGGTAATTAAATAACCGGAAGCACTTACTAAAAACTTGCCCGGCTCAAACCAAACCTGCAAGGGATTGCCATTGGGGTTAGGATGATTATCAAATGCTTCTTTTACTTTTTTTGCTAACAAGATCATATCCGTTTCTCCATCGCCATCACGGTAAGGTACTTTAAAACCACCGCCTAAATCCACCGATTTTAATTCCTTAAAATGCGGAATAATATCAAACAGTACCGCAATACCTTTTACAAAAACATCCACATCTTTTATGTCGCTGCCGGTGTGAATGTGTAAATTTTGAATATGCAAATTGTATTTAGATACTACATCAAGAATTTTATTGAGTTGATCTGCAGGTATCCCAAATTTACTTTTATCGTGCCCTGTTGAAATTTTTATATTACCACCTGCCATAATGTTGGGCCGCAAACGAATACCAACTGGATAACTATGCCCATACTTTTTTCCAAATTTTTCTAAATTACTCAGGCTGTCAATATTAATATGTACACCTAAGCTTTGTGCTTCTTCTATTTCACTAAAATGAATGCCATTGCTGGTGTATAAAATATTGTTGGCTTCAAAACCTGCAAGCAATGCCAATTTTACTTCGTTAATGCTGCTGCAATCAACATTGCAGCCGATACTTTTAATGTGTTTTAAAATATTGATATTGGTTAATGCTTTGCAGGCATAAAAAAACTTTGTGTCAGTTGCAGCAAAAGCATCAGTCAGCTTTTTATATTGTGCTGTAATATTATCGGCATTATAAACATACAGCGGTGTTCCAAATTCCTTTGCGGCGGCAATTAATTGTTCTGTAGATAATTGATGTGACATGCTGCGAAAATACGAAGGATAGGAATACGGATAACATAAAGGATAAGCAGTAAATAAAAAAGGCATGAACAATTTCACACCTTTTAATTTGATTTATACAAAATAATTTTTAAGCTTCAATTTCTTTGTCCTCCGCATCTGGAGGTGCTTTAGTTGTTTCAGCGGTTTCTAAAATTGCTAATTCAGTTTCATCTTCAGTTGCTGCAATGATAATTTCTTCTTCAATATTTATTTCATGCTCAACCGGTGTGCCGTTTGCAACATCCGATTCATATTCCAGTTGCTCTGCCTGCGCTTCTATTACATTGGTAGCATTTACCAGTTCTTCCATCATCACTTCGCTGATCTTTGGTAAATCATCGGCGCTGTTAATGCCAAAATAATCCATAAAAGATTTTGAAGTGGAATAAATTAATGGCTGACCAACAGCATCTTCTTTACGGCCGGATATAACTACTAAATCTTTTTCTAATAATTTTTGTACAGCATAATCGCAGTTTACACCACGTATAGCTTCCATTTCGCTTTTGGTAACCGGTTGCTTGTATGCAATGATGGCGAGTGTTTCTAATGCTGCTGTGGAGAGGCGTTTTAAAAATTTATCGCCATTAAGTAAGGCAACAGTTTTATAATATTCTTTTTTGGTAAGAAATTGCAGGCCACCGCCAATTTCTCTTAACTCAAAAGCATAAAATTCTGAATTGTATTTTTCCCTGATGCCTTCAATAGCAGCATCAATTTGTTCAATGCTTGCCCTGTCTTCAATAAAGCCCAAAGCAGTATTCACCAATTCCACCAATTCAATTTTGGTTAATGGTTTATCGCTTGCAAAAACCAGTGCTTCTATGTGTGGTATAATTTGAGAAAGCTCCATGTTGATTTATGATTTTGGATTTCCGATTTCGGATTTGAAAGACAGCTTTACATCAGCAATCATACATCCTAAATCATACATCCTTTTTTTATCCGTTTAATGCCGCTGCACCACTTACAATTTCTGTAAGCTCTGTCGTAATAGCTGCCTGCCTTGCCCTGTTGTAACTTATCTTTAATGATTTTAATAATTCGTTGGCGTTATCACTTGCTTTATCCATCGCCGTCATTCTTGCACCATGTTCGCTGGCATTGGCATCAAGCACAGCTTTGTATAACTGGGTGTTTAAAATTTTTGGCATCAGCTCTTCAATCAACACTTCTTTGCTGGGTTCAAAAATAAAATCAGCATTTTTTTGCCCGGCTGTTTTAGCTACTTTTTGTACCGGTAAAAATTGCTCTGCAATAAAACGCTGTGTGGCTGCATTTTTAAATTCGCTGAAAATTAATTCCACCGCATCCACTTCATTTTTTGCAAATGCTTCCATGGCGTATTTAGCTGCAGCCTGCACTTTATCAAAACTTAAACCGGTAAAAATATCCCAGTATTTATCTACAACTTTAAAACCACTTTTATTAAAATGCTCGTAACCTTTTTTACCAATGGGCAATACCTGCACATTTCCTTTTGCCTGCTGTGCAGCATATTTATCTTTAATAACCTGTTTGGCTAATTTTATAAGGTTGCTGTTGTAGCCTCCGCACAAACCCCTGTCGCTGGTAACTACAATTATCATTACCTTTTCAATTTGCCTTTCCACCGCCAGTTCCATTTTTACATCTCCATCGCTGTTACTTACAATATTGCTCAGCATTTCCTGCAATTTGTGTGCATAGGGCCGCATTTGTGTAATGGCATCCTGTGCACGGCGCAGTTTTGCAGCACTTACCATTTTCATGGCTTTGGTAATTTGCTGAGTGCTTTGCACACTTTTAATTCTGTTACGTACTTCTTTTAACGCACCTGACATATTGAAATAATTAGAAAATTAATACCTTGTTTTTGGGTGGCAAAGGTAGGGCAAAAGCTGTAAAAACAAACAACTGAAACAGAAACAAAAAAGCCCGGTTAATCGGGCTTTTTGTGGTTCGGTAAGAACTATTTAATGTTTTGCTGAGTTTGGGGGCTAATCACCCGGACATTGGAATTTGAATTTTTTGGATATTTAATTTTAACTCAGTAAATATAAATTCAATTGCATGGGTTATTGGTTTGAAAAGGGTTTTATTTTAACTGCATTAGCTTTTATTTTTAAACTGCCTGCCTGAATTCGCTGGGTAAAATGCTGAATTCTTTTTTAAAGGCGGCGGAAAAGTTACTCATGTTTTGATAACCAAGCATTACACCAATCTGCGAAATGCTGTGTTTCCGGGAGTTGAGCAATTCCTTAGCCTTGTGCATTCGGTTTTTTTGATAGTACTGGTATATGGCCATACCATAAGCCTTTTTAAACAGCTTCTTTAATTTGCTTTCACTCATATAGGCTGCTTTGGCCAAAGTTTCTATGGATGGAAATTCTGTAGCATATTGTTTTGTAATCAAATTTTCCACATTTACTAAAGCATGAAAATCTTTGGGGTTGGCAAATTCAGGCATACTTTTAAGGCCTCGCCGGCACAAATTATTTAAAAATTCTTCTGTTAATTTTAGAACACGGCTTTTTATAAATAATTCGGGTAAATAAGTTTGCTCAGTGTCATTTAAAAGGGCTAATAAAATTTTGCGGTGCTTAGCGGTAATAAAATCCACCATATCTGTTTGCTGCTTTAAAACTTCTATTTTTTCGGCAGTAAGTTCTTTAACGTTATGTTTTAACCAATCTTCGCTCAGTTGTATAGATAATCCTTTTACTGAAGTTCCCTTTTTTAGGGTAAGGCTTTGATTGGTAAAACTATTGGTTAGCAATGCAACGCTGTGAAAATTATCTTTGTTCTCAATAATTTTTGCCTCCTCCCCGGTTTTGCATTCTATTTTTTCTTTAAACGTAGCTTCTAAAAAGTGAATCATTAATTGAAATTCAGCAGAGGGCATTCTCCTGTATTCCAGGTCGGTATTAAGTGTGTAATTTACAATGCGGTAAGATAAGCCGGGTTCCAGTATTTTGGCCCTTGCATAGCCGGTGGCAAAACTTTCAGCAAATTCTATCCGGGTTCCTGATTTTTTTGCACCAACATAACTGCCAAATTTTTTAATCCATTCTTCATAGTCTTCCTGGTGGTAATTGAAAACCAATGTGTTGTTTTGAATTTCGGAAAAATTCATAGTAAATAAGTTTGTAATTAAAACCATTAAGATGAATTACTTAAAAAATTGGTTGCAAGATTCAATACTAATATACATAAAAACATAAAAAAGGTTTGAATTTTATTGTTTTGATAATATAATTCAAACCTTTAAAGAAAAACTTATAAAAACTAAATTCCAATTATTATTAGCAAAGCTGCAGGTTATTTTTATCAGCCGCAGGCTGCAACCTGGTAAAGTTGTGCTGGTCAACTGTAACTTTAAACTATATTGCCGGATTACCGAAAAGGAAATTGAAATGTATAATTTTTAGCGCAAGCTTTATAAAGAATAAACTACAGATACCCCTGCACCGCTTCCTGCAATTTTTAATTTGCTTATAAAATTATTAAGCTGCTTACCATGATTATGATGAACAGCATACATTACCATATCAAATAAAAATAAAAAACCTCCATTCACCATTACAGCATTTCCATAGCCATGTAATTTTGATGGATTGATTTTGCTCTTGCTTTTTTCTTTAAGGTAAGCCCCGGCCGTGATATAAGCCACATCAAGACCGGTATTAAATAAAAATATCTTTTCTGTTTTATGCTGATGCTGTAAAACTGCTGCCAAATCCAGATTGCTTTTTTTATGTTTTGATGCACCCCAGTAACCCAGCCCTGCAAGTGCAAGGTTAACGCCATTCCACATTATATTCATTTGATGATAATAACGGGCATCATTATTATTGGTGTGTAAAGACAAAGAACTGGTAATAATATTGGCAGTAGCCCAACCTCCTAAAACAAGCATACTTTTTTTAGTAATAGCAGTGTTTTTCTTTTCAAATAAAACTAAGCTGTCCTGTTGTGCAAAACAGAAAAAAATGGCGCTAACTAATGTGGCTGATAATAACAATTTCTTCATAACATGCTTTTATAAATTTAACATACGGATAAAAATTATTTTTGGCTGTTTGGCATAGTAATCTGTAGTTACTTACAACAAGTCCTTTGCATCTAAACTTCTAACTGCTAAAACCCCAACTATTTGCTACCTTTGCCACCCCGATAAATTGGGCAAATGCTGTCAATTTGGCTTTAAATTTATTTCAGCATCATATTTGACAACACTTGATCTTTACAATTAATTATACCAACCAACAATAATAAAGTTTATGTTAGGCATTATATCAAAATTATTTGGCGGCAACAAGAGCGAAAAGGATGTAAAAAAAATCTCTCCGCAGGTAGAAAAAATCAACCAGTTTTTTGATCAATATCAAACTTTAAGTAATGATGCCTTGCGGAATAAAACGGTGGAGTTTAAACAGCGTATTGCTGCACATCTTACTGTAATTGATAAAGAAATTACTGATAAAAAACAGGCTGCCGAAGATTTACCCGTTGCAGAAATAAACAACAGGGATATTATTTATAAAGCAATTGATGAATTAAAAAAGACAAGGGATAAACAGATTGAAGAAATTTTGCAGGAATTATT
>NZ_JANPCM010000397.1:0-1807 GCF_031430955.1 Ferruginibacter sp. | reverse complement strand
CCCCTTCCAGTTCCCTTTCATTGGGAGAGGGGTTGGGGTGAGGCTTTTTAAATTGTATCTTTATAATCTCAAAATAAAGATTATGGAAACAGAATTATTAAAACGGATTACTATTATTCCCGGCTTAATGGGTGGTAAACCTACCATACGTGGAATGAGGTTTAAAGTTTCTGATGTTCTGGATTATCTTTCAAGCGGAATGACAGCAGAAGAGTTACTGGAAGATTTCTCTTATCTTGAAATGGATGATATAAAAGCAGCATTATTATATGCAGCTAAAAAATTAAATCACCCGGTAATTTCTGTAAATCTTGATGCAGCCTGAAAATATTGAGTTTTGGATTGACCTCAACCTTCCAAAAAATTTGTATTTCATGCAGGTAATGTTTCTAACAAACAACTAAAGGAAATTATCAGCAAACATTTTAAAGAAGCCCTTGAATTATTTATAACCACCAGTAATATTTTAGTAGAAATTTCATTGTAACTATTATGAGTACATTTTCCACCCACAACTTCGCCGGCCAAAAAGTTTTAGTACGTGTAGACTTCAACGTTCCATTGGATGAAAACTTCAATATTACCGACGATACCAGGATGTCGGCAACTATTCCTACCATAAAAAAAATATTAGCCGATGGTGGCAAAGTAATTTTAATGAGCCACTTCGGCAGGCCAAAAGGCGGACCGGAAGAAAAATACTCCTTAAAGCATTTGGTAAAACATTTATACAAATTGCTCAATTCAAATGATGTTAACTCCCCTGTAGGGGATGGGGGTACCAAAGTTTTTTTTGCAGATGATTGCATTGGCACACAAGCCGGCATCACGGCCACCATGCTTCGGCCCGGCGAAGTGTTGTTATTAGAAAATCTACGCTTTTATAAGGAAGAAGAAGCAGGAGACGAAGCCTTTGCAGAAAAATTAAGTAAACTGGGTGATGTGTATGTTAACGATGCATTTGGTACAGCACACAGGGCACATGCCAGCACTGCAGTAATTGCAAAGTTTTTTTCTGCCGGTAAAAAAATGTTTGGCCTGTTAATGGAAAGCGAAGTGCTGAGTGCAGAAAAAGTATTGCACCAGGCAGAGAAACCATTTACAGCAATAATTGGTGGTGCAAAAGTTTCAGATAAAATACTTATCATCGAAAATTTATTACAAAGAGCAACCGATATTATTATTGGTGGCGGTATGGCGTACACTTTTTTAAAAGCCCGTGGCGGTAAAATTGGCGACTCACTTTGCGAAGACGACCGTTTGCAAACCGCACTGGATATTTTAGAAAAAGCCAAACAAAAAAATGTAAGTATTCATTTGCCTGAAGATTCTGTAATTGCAGATAAGTTTGATGCCAATGCCAACACCGATATTCGGCCAAGCGATGCCGTACCCGATGGCTGGATGGGACTGGATATTGGACCAAAAGCTGTAGGCATTTTTAGCGAAGTAATTAAAAATTCCAAAACCATTTTATGGAATGGCCCCATGGGGGTTTTTGAAATGGAGAAATTTCAAAATGGCACCAAATCAATTGCGCTTGCTGTTGCAGATGCTACGGCAAACGGTGCTTTTAGTTTGGTGGGTGGCGGCGATAGTGTTGCCGCAGTAAATCAATTTAATCTTGCCAATAAAGTAAGTTATGTAAGCACCGGCGGTGGCGCCATGCTGGAATACTTTGAAGGAAAAGTATTGCCGGGGATTGCAGCGATAAAAGAATAGTTTCTAAAAAACAAGGTTACTTTAAAATATTAGCGCTTGTTATTCGTCTTTATAATAAACAATGCATAGCAATAAGATTAACTAA
>NZ_JANPCM010000396.1:0-5019 GCF_031430955.1 Ferruginibacter sp. | reverse complement strand
TACTACCGATTATTATGCCAAAGAATTAAAGTACCAGGAAAAGATTGACGAAGGCAACCGGGTGAGTGCTTTGTCAGAAGAGGTACGCTGTCAAATAAAGGATAAAGAGATATTGATTTATTTTCCTAAAGATTTTTCAGGAAAAAAAATAACTGGTACTGCAAATCTTTATTGCCCTTCTGATGAACAAAAAGATATAGTACAAAATTTTTTACTGCTGGATGAGGCGTTGATAATACCAACTGTTAACAAAGGGCAGTTTGAATTACATATCAACTGGCAGGTGAATGGCATTACTTATTATTTTGAAAAGAAAATATTTATTTAATAAAAATTATGGTACAATTAATACTTGCTGCATTTACAATGGGGTTGCTGGGCAGCTTTCACTGCGTGGGTATGTGTGGGCCTTTAGCATTATCGTTGCCTTTAAACAGTGATAGTTTCTGGAGTAAAATTTCAGGTTCTTTATTATACAATGCAGGCCGCATTGTTACCTATTCGGTATTCGGTTTGGTGTTTGGTGCCATTGGTAAAAGCGTTGCTTTATTTGGTTACCAGCAGTGGTTGTCCATAGTTTTAGGTGTTCTGATAATATTTTTTATTATCCTGCCCAAACGCATTACTGTATTTAAAAAAAATAATATTGTACTTCATTTTCTGGAAAAATTACGGGCTTCATTAGGGCAACTTTTTTTTAAAAAGAATTACGCTTCTTTATTTTCAATAGGGTTACTAAATGGGTTACTGCCCTGTGGTTTAGTGTATATGGCTGCTGCCGGCGCTGTAGCCACAGGAGATATAATGAACAGTATTCTGTTTATGGCTTTTTTTGGATTAGGCACGTTGCCTATGATGTGGAGTATAGCTTTTTTTGGTAATTATGTAAGCGTTAGTATAAGGCAAAAAATACGCAAGGCCTATCCTTATTTGATGATGGTGATGGCTTGCTTACTTATTTTAAGAGGCATGGGTTTGGGTATCCCTTATATGAGCCCTAAAGTGGGTGTTGAAACAAAAACCGCACAGCGTTGTTGTACAATACCTGATTAAATTCAGCCACTGGTATGACGGTTGTTTGAAAAAAGCGGGATAAGTGAAAGTATATTTATAGAAGTAGAATTATAATAAAGCGAACACAAACCATTTATAGTTAGTTAAATGACCAATAGTTATATATCCAAGTTAGATCAGTATCGCTTCGAATATCTTACGTGGGAGCGGATGCTTGATTTTTTTAAACAGGAGAATGCGTTTTTAAAAACCCGTTTGTCACAGGTATTAGATCGTAAAATTGATAGCGAATTTCTTGCCCTGGCAGAGCAGTTTCAAAACCAGTTTATAATAAAAGACGATTTTATCGATGAATTAAAACACGATATTAATGAAATGGAAAGAGCAGTAAAAGAAAGTACTGTAGCAATGAAAATTGTACCTGATATAAAGGTAGAGAACAAACATAATAAACTACGCAACGAAATGGAGTATTTAGAAAAAAACTTTGCCCAGTTAAAAAATGAATTCAATAAATACCTGGTTTCCGTATTATAACAAAGCTTTTAATTTAACAGGGCAACTAATTTTTTCTCATTCACAATAGAGATGTTGCCGTCTTTTATTTCTATTAATTTTTCACCTTTAAAATCGCTGAGTGTACGTATTAACGATTCTGTAGCTGTACCGGCAATATTGGCCAAATCTTCCCGGGATATATGAATTGAAAAAACAACGTCTTCTTCTTTTTTGTATTTTTTCTGTAATGTAATCAGCGCATCAGCTACTCTTTTTCTTAAAGAATTATAAGCAATACCTAATAACTGTTCTTCCTTTTCAGAGACATTTTTTGCCAGTAGCTGTATAAATTTTTTCTGTACCCCCGCATTGGAATGCATCAGTTTTTCAAAATCTTCTTTTGATATTACAGTAATTTCGGCATCTTCAATGGCTTCTGCATTTTCTTTATAAGCCGATTCCTCTAACAGCGCAGTATAGCCCAAAAAATCACCTTCATTAAAAAGCCCTACTGTTAATTCTTTTCCATCATCATTAGTTTTAAAAGTTTTTACTTTACCCTTTTCAATATAAAATAAACGTACAGGATGGTTCCCTTCTGTATAAATAAGTTGTTTCTTTTTATAATGGTTTACGTTGCCACTTTCGGTAAGGTGCTGAAGGGCATTTTTTCCGCCGAATTCATTAAGCATTTGCTGTATACCGTCTGTATTGGGTTGGTATTCTTTTTTTAATAATTCAGCTTTACGAAGACGGTTTTCAACCGCATTCAACAATTCTATATCGCTAAAAGGTTTTGTTATATAATCATCTGCACCCATTTCCATTCCTTTTCTAAAATCGCTGCGTTCGGCTTTTGCAGTTAAAAAAATAAAAGGTATGCCTGTTAGTTCCGGGTTTTTATTAATCAGGTGCAAAACACCATAGCCATCCAGCACCGGCATCATTACATCGCAAATAATCAGGTCAATTTTTTTTTGAAGGGCAATCTCAATACCTTTTTTTCCATTTTCGGCAGTAACAACAGTGTAACCTGCCAACTGCAATATCTCTGCTGTATTTTCTCTCAGTTCATCATTATCTTCAATAAGCAGTAAGTGCTTCATAAAAAAATTGTTGGGTTAATAAAAATTATAGTAAAGTAAATTTAATAATAAATTCTGTTCCTTTTTCCAATTCACTGTTATAAGAAATCTGTCCATCCATCAATTCAATATATTTACTTACAATGTGAAGCCCTAAACCGGTGCCTTGTATATTAGCAGCATTGGTGCCCCTGAAAAAACGTTCAAACAAATGCTCCTGGTCTTCTTTAGAAATTCCTAAACCACTGTCTTTTACTGAAATTATAACTTCTTTATTATTAGCAGCGCCTGCTATTATAATGGCGCCATTTTCCGGAGTAAATTTTATTGCGTTAGACAGCAGGTTAAGAATTACGTTTCTTAATAAGGAAGGATCCAGGTAAACCACTTCGTTGCCTTGATGTGTGTATTTGATCCGCTGCCCGGATTTTACCAAATTCTGCATTTCTGCACAAACAGTTTCCAGTAATTCTCTAATATTAAAATGCGAATAGTGTGCGGTAATTTTTCCATCTTCAATTTTACCTATAGATAAAAATTCATTGAGTAAATCTGTAAGATTGCTCACAGAAGTTTTTATGCGGTTAATATGTTTATCCCTGTTTTCCTGCTGGGTAGTTTCGGTATATTTTGCTACTAAAGATGCAGAGGAAAGTATAGTGCTTAATGGGGTCCTGAATTCATGGGAAGCCATTGAAACAAACCGGCTTTTTAAATCGCTCAATTCTTTTTCTTTACTTAATGCTTTGGTAAGTTCTTCTTTTGAATTTTGCAGCTGTAATAAAGTTTCCTGTAACTGCTCTGTGCGTAATTCTACTTTTTGTTCAAGATCATTATTCAATTCTTCTATCTTTAAATTAATATCTGCCAGCTGCTCTTTTTGCTGAATAACAGCATTTTCAATTTCTTTGCGCTTTGTAATATCACTAATAAATGCGATGGCAAAATTTCCATCATCGGCAGTGTAATGGCTTAAACTTATTTCTACAGGGATTTCCGTACCGTCTTTTTTTACTCCAAACAAATCTTTACCAATACCCATTGGCCTTCGTTCAGGTTTTTTACTGTAATGAGCAAGGTGCTGTACATGTTTGTGATGATACCGTTGTGGGATCAGCGTCTCAACATTTTTACCAATCAGCTCTTCCGGCGTTTCATATCCAAACTGCAGCAGTAAAAAATTATTGGCAAGCATAATTTCACCTTTAGCATTAATAACTAATATACCCATAGAAGCATATTGAAACAACGCTTCGAATTTTTCTTTTTCTTTTAAAAGATTATGTGCTGAGGTAGATATTAATTTGTTGTATTTTTCCACTTTTTATTTTTATGCATGCCGGTATGTACCACTAATAAAAATTAAATCAAAAATATTTGAGCGAAATAAGTATAGAACCCTTTGCCACCAAAATAATTTGGTAATGCTAAAATTACAACAATACAAACAGATAAGAGAAGATAAAAAATAGAAAGAATAATTTTACAATCCGCCATAATAATCATAACCTCTTTCGTACCAGTAATCGGGTGGTCTTTGGTTACTGAAAAAGATAGTGCCGATGCGTTTAAGATGTTTTACACCATACTTAACAGGGATGATAAGCCGTAATGGATAGCCCTGGTTCACAGGCAGTGGTTTGCCATTCATTTCGTAACAAAGTATTGTTTGAGGATGTAAAATACTTTTGCTGTCGATGCCTACATAATATTTTTTGTCAGGTGTGTTCATACCAACATAGCCAAGGTGTGTTTGATTGTTAAGATTATACCTTGCCGCAAAATCGCTGAATTTTACACCAGCCCAGTGCGTAACCTGGCTCCAGCCTTCAATGCATTTAAAATCAAAAATAATTTCAGTTTTAGGTAAAGCTTTTATTTCATCTAAAGAAATTAAAATGGTATCGCCTGTGTGGCGTACTAACTGCAATTTCCATTTAGTGGCATCAAAATCTGCATTCATGCCTTCATCACCATTCTTTCTTACTTTAACAACCGCTGCCGAAAGAGGATAAGTTTTTGTTAAATGGTTATCGCTAAAAACAGAAGAAAATATTTTTTCATTGCTATTTAAAACAGTTCGTAATGGTTTGGGTGTACCATTATCTACAGGTTGTTTATAAATCCATTTCCATAAAGCAATGCAGGAGGCAATAAACAAAAAGAAAAATAAAAAAGAGATCAGTGTTTTATTTCTGATTGCCTTTTGTGAAAGTATTTGTTCTTTATTAGCAGCCACGACTTTAATTTAATGAAGGTGAAATTTCTTTAGTAGTGTCTTTAAGAGTTTCTCCGTAATTTATCCCGATTTTTTCGGGAAGGGGTGAAGGTGGCTTCTTAGTTTCAAACCCTCTTACCATTCCTGCAAAATTATTCCATCCTGCAAGTATCACCTGTATAATATGTACTAAAAAGAAAAGGC
>NZ_JANPCM010000395.1:0-3877 GCF_031430955.1 Ferruginibacter sp. | reverse complement strand
TTGTCGAAGCCGGGTTTTGCTTAAGTATAGGGCTTTTAAAGTTGCACCGCCTTCCACAAGCTCAGGCTGACAGCATCTGTATTCAGAGTTTTGATATTTATAGTTCCTGAAAATGAAAAAAATAATTACCATATCATTAGCCTTACTGTTATTTTTTTCCTGTGCAAGAAAATACAGCATCAGTTCTGTATTTCGCAAAGGTGTACCTGCCGATATGCAGCAATGGAAATTAGACAGCACTTATCATATGTACATACGGGAAGTTTTTTTAGACACCGCCAACCCCGGCGATAAATCGGTAAAAAACAATAATGAAACTTTTAGCACTTCAGATAAATTGATTGAGATAGAATATTTACTATTCTCACAACAAAGTGGCAGGGCAGTTTATATTGCCACCATACCCGATAAATATTTGAGCTACTATGCAAAAAAAGGAAAGTATCTGCCAAGGCAATATTTAAATGCTTACGATTTCAGTACTTTTCGTTTTGGAAAAAAAACAGACAACGAAGACGAAATTTTTTTTGCAAATGCCAAACACAGCGATACCTGGAAATATAGAATAGAAGACGACAGCGTATTGCATGTACACGAAGTGGTAGAACGCATTAACGGCGATGCCAACGTATATTTAGTAGATGAAGCTTTAAGCCGCAAAGCAAGTTTTATAAAATTAGCAAATTATAAAATTGCGTTTAGAAATATGGATAAAGAACGCAAACTTGAAAAGAAAAAAAGAGGCAGAAAGCCCGATGAAAGGTTTAGTAAAGACAGTATTATTTATTACCGGAATGATGGCGGTAAATACAGCATTTATTTCAGGTTTAATAAAAGCCTGCCAAAAAACTATAAAGATTCCACCATTAGTTTTGGCAATAACAGGCTGGTAAATGCACCTTTTTAATAGGGTGAACGGTGAATTGTCAATGGTCAATTCGATCACATTCAATTCCATAAAATCAGTACTTAAAACTTATCATTAAAAATTGTTACTTGAGTTTTGTGCTTTTACCGTGGCCCATTTTACTTAATTTCTGATGTTTAAACGCTTACAATTGATTAATTATCCTGCCGGGTAACTGTTTTGAGTAAATCTTTTCAGTTACTGAATCTGCAACAGGCTCAATTCATATTTTGGGCAACTGTTTCTTGATAGGGAATAAAAATTTTCAGGTTGAAGCATCCTATTTGTATTGTTACACGTATATAGGTTTATTGAAGCTTTTTTCCTACTTTTAAGAATACAAATTATTTATGTGCTGAATTTTAAAACCCTTTACAGTAAACTGTGGTATGGTTTTGCAAAGCAAATTTTGTTTGCCGGCATTTTAATTTCAGCGAATCTTTCTTCTGCAGCACAATCATGTCCTTATAATATCGATTTTGAACAGGCGTCTTTTACAGGCTGGACCTGTTACACCGGCGGTGTGGCAGCGGTAGGTGGGCAAAATGTAATCTCTTTAACTCCTTCCGGACCATCATCAGGGCGCCATGAAATCATGTCTTCATTTCCCGGAAATGGATTAGATCCTTACGGAAACTTTCCGGTAAACTGCCCTAACGGTAGCGGGCACTCCATTAAATTAGGCAATACAAGCGGCGGCGCCGAGGCAGAAGGTATCTCTTATGAGTTTACCATTCCTGCAGGGGAAAATGAATACAATTTAATTTATCATTATGCGGTAGTTTTTCAAGATCCTAATCACCAGCAGTATGAGCAACCCCGGATGGAAATAGAAATTACAAACGTAACAGACAGTAAAGTAATTACCTGTTCTTCTTTTGCTTTTTTTCCTTTTGGTACCCCTTTGCCTGGGTTCGAATTATCATCCAACCCGGGTGGTACCACGCCAGTTTATTATAAAAACTGGTCGGCTGTTTCTATAAATTTAGATGGCAATGCCGGTAAAACGATCCGCCTGTTTTTTAAAACCGCCGATTGTACTTTTCGCAGGCATTTTGGTTATGCCTATATTGATGTAAACTCCGAGTGCAGCGGCAGGTTTGAAGGGGCTTCTTTTTGTCCCGATGATTCCTCTGTTAATGTAATTGCACCTTACGGATATCAAAGTTATACCTGGTACAACAGTAATTTTTCACAGGTATTGGGCAATCAGCAATCACTTACATTTACACCTCCACCACCAACAACTACAACCGTTGCAGTGGTACTTGTGCCTTATAACGGTTACGGTTGTTTAGATACTTTATATACAGAAGTAATTGATAATTTAGTAGTAATTGCCAATGCCGGAAGAGATACCGTTTCCTGTAATCATTCGCCTGTACAAATTGGGTCGCAGGCTAAGTTAGGCGTACGGTATCAATGGTTTCCAACAGCAGGTTTATCAAATCCTGATATTGCAAACCCCATAGCTACACCCAATGTAACAACAAAATATGTGGTTACTGCCAGAAGCAATGGCGGCGGTTGCCTTGAAACAGATACGGTACTTGTAAAAGCTGCACTGGTAAATGATAAAATACAATTATCAGGCAAGCCCAATTATTGTATTGGCAGCGGCGATAGTGCTGTGCTGGTGGTATCGCCTGCGGATAGTGTACAATGGTATAAAAATAATATTGCAATACCCGGTGCCAATGATACCGTTTACAGGGTTACACAAACGGGCTCGTATTACGCTGTTTTATTTGGTGGCTTTGGCTGCTCATTAAAAACGGTTGCACAACAAATAACTATTACATCAATACCTGTTTCATCGTTTTCTGTTAATAAACCTGATCAATGTCTTTTTGGTAACCGGTTTGTTTTTACAAATAACAGCACCAACGCAGTGGGTGCCATGGAGTACAGATGGATATTTGGTGATGGCACAGAAGCTACCACAAGAGATATAACTTACAGTTATAAAACAGCTGGTGTATTTAATGTAAAATTAATTGTGAGCAGTAATACTATTTGTGCCGACAGTACAATGTTTACGGTTACTGTTTATCAAAATGCAGTTGCTGCATTTAGTACCGAACCAACCTGTATTAATCTGCCGGCTAAAATTACCAATGCTATATTTGATACATTGGGTTCCCCCATAACTTATTTATGGACGTTTGGTAACGGCCAAACCTCATCGTTACGTAACCCGCCACCACAAGCTTACGCAGCTGCTGGAAATTATAATATCAACTTATCGGTTAGTACAGCACAGTGCCCTTTTCCTGTGCACAACACAAAACATATTTTGATTGTTGAAAAACCAAAACCGAGTATCACTTATCCTTTAGATTATGCAGTAATTAATTTACCACTCGATTTAAATGCCCGGCAAATTGGCGAAACAGTTTTATGGAGGCCCGCCATTAATTTAGATAATGCCAGAAGTTTTAATCCGGTATTTAAAGGCAGTACAGAACAACTGTATGCTGTTGATATAACTACCAAAAGCGGTTGTGTAACTACCGACAGCCAGATGGTTAAATTAGTTAAGGGTATAGAAGTTTATGTACCCAATGCATTTTCGCCTAATGCTGATGGGAAGAATGATGTGCTGCGGCCGGTAATGTTCGGCATAAAACAAATGCGTTACTTTAGAATTTTCAACCGCTGGGGACAACTATTTTATCAAACACAAACCACCAAAGAAGGATGGGATGGTACTTTTAAAAACGCCAGGCAGGAAATGCAAACTATTGTATGGATGTTTGAAGGCATAGGTGTTGATGGAAAAATTTATAACAAGAAGGGAACGAGTGTGCTGCTGCGGTAATTTATTCCTTTTAATTTTCATCATTAATCTACCGCTAATCTTTATTATTTACTGCTGATATTTTTTTACACCTGCAAATGCATATTTGTGTTTATTATTGAGGCGTAAATGGTAAACCATATGCTGTCTGCTTTTAACTCTCAAAAATT
>NZ_JANPCM010000394.1:0-2187 GCF_031430955.1 Ferruginibacter sp. | reverse complement strand
ATGAAGATGAAAAAAGAAATACCGCCTGGACCAAAAAAATAAAAAATAATCTTCTCCATTTCCCGTCCGCCAGCTGGCGGAGAGGACCGAGGGGGTTTCCTAACGATGAACAACTTGCCCATAATTGATATAGCCATCATCATTGTTTACCTGTTTGCCATGCTGGCAATCGGTTTTTATTTTTCTAAAAAAAATAAAAACTCCGAACAGTTTACCAAAGCCTCCGGTAAAATTCCCGGCTGGGCAATTGGCCTTTCTATTTACGCTACATTTTTAAGCAGCAATACTTTTTTGGGCAATCCCGGTAAAGCATTTGGTGGCAACTGGAATGTTTTTGTCTTTAGTGTATCTATGCCGTTAGCAGCATGGGTGGCCACAAAATATTTTGTAACCTTTTACAGAAACACCGGCGAAATTTCTGCGTACACCAATTTAGAAAAACGTTTTGGCCCATGGGCAAGAACGTATGCCGTAATATGTTTTTTATTAACACAGTTCGCAAGAATGGGTACGATATTTTTTGGTATGGCATTAAGCCTGCAGGCACTCACAGGTTTTAGTATGCAAAGCATAATGATTGTAATGGGCGTGTGCATTATTATTTACACCGTACTCGGCGGTATGGAAGCCGTGATATGGACAGAAGTGGTACAAGGTGTCATCAAAACATTAGGGGCATTATTGATTTTATATTTAGTCATCAAACAAATTCCGGGAGGCTTTACTAAAGTAATTGAAATTGCAAAAGCGGATAATAAATTTAGTTTAGGCAGTGCAGCAATCAATTTTACACAGCCCGGCTTTTGGGTAGTGCTGCTGTACGGTTTTTTTATCAACCTCAATAATTTTGGTATGGATCAAAATTATATTCAGCGTTATCATACAGCATCATCCGAAAAACAGGCAGCAAAATCTGTTTGGCTTTGTGTGTGGATGTATGTGCCGGTATCATTATTGTTTGTCATCATCGGTACATCACTGTATGCCTTTTATCAAATGCAACCAGAGTTAATGGAGCCGGTAAAAATAAAATTAGCTACGGAAAAATTAGGAGCATTGGCATCAACACAACAAATACAAACTTTAGCAGCCACATTTAGGCCAGCCGATTATGCCGATAAAGTGTTACCGCATTTTATGGTAACCAAAGTGCCCACCGGTTTGTTAGGTGTATTGGTGGCTGCTATTTTATCTGCTGCTATGAGCACCATCAGCAGCAACATGAATGCCAGCGCCACCGTGTTTACCATGGATATTTATAAAAAATATTTTAATCCAAAAGTGAATGATAAGCAACAATTATTTTCGTTGCATTTGGCTACAGTTATTTTTGGTTTAATAGGTTTAAGTGCAGGCCTTGCTATGATTGGAGCTAAAAGTTTATTAGATACCTGGTGGAAACTCTCCGGCATTTTTGCTGGTGGCATGCTGGGTTTATTTTTATTGGGGCTGATAAGTAAGCAAACAAAAAATGCAGCAGCGGTTACTGCAACCTTCATTGGCGTGCTGGTTATTTTATGGATGACGTTCAGCGAAAACATCAGCGACGAATACAGTTTTGTAAAAAATAGTTTACACAGCAATATGATTATTGTAGTGGGAACGCTAACAATATTTTTAACAGGAATACTGATCACCAGGTTTAAGAAATAGCTGTACTACAGTAAAATTACACCGCATAATAGTAGTATAGTACATTTTTATTGCTGTTGAAAATAAGGAAATTTATAAGCTATAAAACAAATGGATATGAACACCAATAAATTTGTTCCGGTAATGATAACACCCTTCAACTTAAAAGCAAAAGTTGATCTGGATGTGGTGAGTAACTTAATAGATTTTTATTTGGCCGCAGGCGTAAAAGGTTTTTTTGCCAATTGCCTCAGCAGCGAAATGTACAGCATTACCGAAGATGAACGGCTTGAACTAACACAGCATATTGTACGCTATGTAAACGGCCGTGTGCCGGTTGTTGCCACCGGGTCGTTTGGATTAACGGTGAATGACAAAGCAGATTTTACAAAAAAAAATTTACGATACCGGTATTAATGCCGTGATATTAATTACCGGCCATTATGCCAATGTAGAAGACAGTGACGAAGTGTTGTTGAAAAATTTTGAAACCATGTTTAAACTCACCGGCAATATTCCATTGGGTATGTACGAATGCCCGGCGCCGTACAAGAG
>NZ_JANPCM010000393.1:0-5065 GCF_031430955.1 Ferruginibacter sp. | reverse complement strand
TTGCAGATGAATAATTCTGCCGTATGCATCTTTATCCTGAAAATGAATGAACCAATCTTCCCCCGTTTGTGTTTGTACCCAGGCGCCCTGGTGTGGCCCATTGATAGTTGTAGTGCCTTGCTCCAACACGACTTTTCTTTCGTAAGGGCCGTAAATATTTTTACTGCGTAAAATAGTTTGCCAGCCGGTTGCCACACCGCCTGCCGGTGCAAAAATATAATAGTAGCCATTGCGTTTGTATATTTTTGGCCCTTCAATGGTGGCATCTAATTCGTGTCCGTCATGCACCAACACGCCATCGCTTATTACTTTATCGCCTGCGGTATTTAATTCTTTTATTAAGATAACAGATTTTGTTCCGGCACGGCTGCCTGCTAATGCATGTGCTAAATAATTTTTTCCGTTATCATCCCATAATGGACAGGGATCAATTAATCCTTTTCCTGCTTGTACCAAAACAGGATCTGACCATGGACCTAAAATATTTTTTGCTTTAGTAAGATAAATACCAAAATCTGGATCGGGATAATAAATATAAAACTCGTTGTTGTGATAACGAATAGCTGGTGCCCATACTCCATTGCCATGTTGTACTTTGCTGAAGTTTTCTATTGGAAGTTGCTGTTGTAATGCATGGCATATAATTTTCCAGTTTACTAAATCTTTACTGTGTAAAATGGGCAAGCCCGGTATTTGATTAAAGCTGCTGCTTACTAAATAATAATCATCGCCAACACGTATGGCATCGGGGTCGCTGTAATCGGCATGAAGGATGGGATTTTTGTAAGTTCCATCGCCGTTATCTGCTACCCAAACTTTGGAGGTGGTTTGTGCGTTAACAGTTACTGCAATGAATGCTGCAATAACGAAAGCTGCAATGTTTTTTTTTGCCATAAAATTTTTATTTTGCCCGCAGATTACCCTGATGTCGCTGATTTTTTCTGCGTAGTTTGCGATATCTCCGGGTTAATTTCTACGCTTAAATAAAAGTTCAATAAAGATCTGCTGTTGAAGAGTGTCTCGCCTAAGGCCAGACCAATGAAGTTGATTAGCATTCCATGCTGCCCGGCTCCAAAAAATAAAAATAACAAATTTTGGTAACACTTGAATACTGATTGCACATTTGGAATGAAAATGTATTTTACCGGAAGTATTTTTTTATACTAAAATATTATTAGTAAATGCACTTACTGTTATCTGCTTTTATATAGTAGCTTTTAAAATTTTTTGCTTTGGTATCCATACAGCCCACCAAATTTAAAATTTCTATTCTTCTAAAATCAACGGGTTGGCTTTCGGCCTGCAAAGCAATATAGCCCTGGCTTAATGGAGTGTTCGCTTTGTTGATCCATAAAAGGCTGTCCGTAATATTTCCTGTTGCCCAATTATATTCAGGGCTTACAAAGCCTTCACCAATCATCAGCTTTGTATAAGTCAACACTGTATCGCCATTAATAATATGCCGTATTAACGAATCGCCGTACACTTCGGCTACAGCATCTACCCATTCGTTTTTTAAAAAAGTTTTACTTTTAGATTTTTGAATATGTTCAATATAAGGCTTCCCATTAAAGTTAATGAAAGTGCCGGGTGTGCATACACTGCCGGTTGCCACTGTATCTTTTCCATTGCCACAAAGAAATTGAAACTCTAACGATACCGGAAAACTCTGGTGCAGTTCCATACTTTTTGCCGATTGAGAATGCAGCATTATACCACTGTTCCTGTCTGCCCAATCCGGTGCATCTGCAAGATGATTGCCGGTAAAGCGATACTGTAATTTTAATTTGTAACAGGAATAAGGTGTTTGGGTATAAAGATGACCGAACTGATTATCAAATTTATCATAGCCGGCATAAGTAACTCTTATCATACTGTCTTCCACAAGAAAAGTATTTTTATAATTTTCATTCAGGGAATGGTCTTTAATTTTTATATCCCAACCGGTTAAATCTTTGCCGTTAAATAATGGTTGCCATGCTTCCTTATTTTTTTCATTTGATGAAGCACAGCCGTAAATAAAAAAAACAACAGCTGTAGAAATGATAGTGATAGTTTTTTTTCTGTACATATTTTTTTTGAATTTAAGTTTTTACAAAATCACTTTTAAAAATTAAAAATATTTTTGTACGCAGCAGCAGTGTTTATTTATTCAATATAAACTTTTTACTCAACTCATCATACACCAGCAAAAAATTATTTGATTTTCCATTGTTATCAAAAACTTTTTCCCATGTGCTTAAAGGTTCCCAAATACAAGTGCCTTTTCCTTTTCCATTGGGTAATTCAAAAGCAATTTTATTTACTTCTTCTTTTAGTGCAGAATATTCCACGACAATAACATCTTTGTCATAACGGTTTGCCAAATCATTTAAGTTGTCCCGCAGATCATCTAATGTGCCATGCCATTTTGGATAGTACGATTCTCCGATTACATCAAAGGAAACGCCTCTTGCAATCATGTTATCAATAAAAAAAACGGATTCACTATTTTGTCCGCCCAGTGCAACATGCAGCATCATTACTACATTTGGGTCAACGGCTTTTACCGCTGCGGTTCCTGCATTAAGCAATTGTGCTGTGCCATCTATATTACTTACGTTTCCATCGGGCCAAACA
The DNA here is from genome assembly GCF_031430955.1 of Ferruginibacter sp. Lineage (GTDB taxonomy): Bacteria > Bacteroidota > Bacteroidia > Chitinophagales > Chitinophagaceae > Ferruginibacter. The sequence continues at coordinate 2,446 of NZ_JANPCM010000393.1, read as the reverse complement.
ATGCCATGATTAATTTCATTGCCCACCTGTACCATATCAGGCGTTGTGCCCTGTGTTTTTAATTCTTCCATTACTTTTTTGGTGTAATCGTATAATGCTTTTTTTAAATCAGTAAAAGATAAATTTTTCCATGCAGCAGGTTTGTATTGTTTGCCGGGGTCGGCCCATGTGTCGCTGTAATGAAAGTCCAGCAATAATTTCATACCTGCCGCCTTTACACGTTTTGCCATTAGCTTTGTATTTTCCAAATCGCAAAAACCTTTTTTGGGAGAATAACCGCTGTCATTTGCAGGCTCATTAAAAATGCGAAGCCGTACATAATTAAATCCGTGGTCTTTTAAAATTTGTATCGCATCTTTCTCAACCCCTTTATCCGAAAATTTTAATCCCCTGTCTTCTAACTGCGGAAGAAAAGAAATATCAGCCCCTAACATTTTATCAGTAGTCCGTGGCTTTGCTGCTTCGCCTTTTAATTCATAAGTTTTATCAATGGTAAATGTATTTGCACTTTCGGTATCAACCATTACTATATCAGTAGCACCCGTAAATAAACCTGCTGCATTTGCTTCAAACTTTACAATACCGGGTTTAGTGCCTGCCTGAATTATTACCTGGCATTTACCATTAAACAAACTTCGTTGCCATGCACCATCTGCACATTTATCGGGTTCATGACTGCTGGGGTCGCCATTACCCACACCAATTATTTTTGCATCGCCAACTAAATTAAATTTTATCATGTTGTCTGCGTCAGGCACTTCACGTCCTTCTTTATCAACCACACTTACATTAATAACTGTGGCATCTTTACCATCTGCCAGCACTGTTGTTTTGTAAGGAGTAAGCACCACTTCTGCAGCAGCGTTAGTTGTTTCAACTTTTGCTGTAATTTTTTTTCCCTTCTTATACGCAATGGCTTCTAATTTGCCTGGCTCAAATTTTACTTTCCATTGCAAATGCCCATTGCGTGGCATATCTTTTTTGCCAAGGCTTTTTCCATTTAAAAATAATTCAACATCATCGGCATTGCTATTAACCCATACATCAATTTCTTTAGCAGGTTTACCCCATTCGTTGCGGTGGTTCCAATGCGGAGAAATATGGAGTACATCCTTATCTGTCCACCAACTTTGATAGTAGTAATAAATATTTTTTGGAAAGCCGCACATGTCCATAATACCAAAATGCGAATTTATGTTAGGCCATTTATAAGGAGTTGGTTCGCCACGATAATCAAAACCTGTCCATACAAAACCACCAAGCCAAAAATCATTTGGCCCCGCCAATTTCCACCACGTTTCTGCAGTGCTTGCCCACCATGGAGCAGTAATATCCTGATCGGGCAAATATGCTCTTACAGAATCTTTTTCCAAAATTCCTCTTGTACTAACGGTGCTGCCCATCTCTGTTCCCAATATCGGTTGGTTGGGATGATCTTTATGGTAATCTTCCACCGCATACTGACGGTAATTAAAACTACGTACAGGAATTACTTCATTAACGCCACGAAATACATTGGCAACATCGGCTGCATAAGTACAGGTTCTTGTGGGGTCTAATAATTTTTGTTTGGCAACAAATGTTTGTGCAATTCTTTTTCCAACAGTGGTAGTATGTATCCATCCTTCTTCGTTACCAATGCTCCACATAAAAACTGATGCATGGCTTCTGTCTCTTATTACCAATCTTTCAAACTGGCTCATATATTCGGGGCCGCTGTTTAATAAACGTTGTTCATCTAACACCAGCATACCGAGGCTATCGCATGCATCCAGCAATTCGGGTGTGGGTGCATTATGACTGGTACGATAGGCATTAACACCCATATTTTTTAAAAGCCCAACACGGTAATAATGTAAATAATCGGGCTGTGCACTTCCTACACCTGCATGATCGTGATGATTGTTGGTACCATATATTTTTATATACTTACCATTTAAAAAAACACCATTGGTTTTTATTTCAACAGTCCTAAAACCAAATCGCATTTTTTTTGTATCAATAATTTTTCCATCTTTTTTTAGTTCAACCACTACCCTGTATAAATATGGATTTTCCAGCGACCATAACGTTGGATTATTTACTGCAATAGTTTGTTTAGTAACTTTTTCTTTGCCGGTGTTTGATGAAACGGTTTGTTGTTTTGCAGTACCTATAATTTTACCGCTTCTGTCAGTGAGGAAAGTTTGGAGGGAATATTTTGCGGCAGCAAAATCTTCATTGGCAACTGTAGTTTCAACCGTTAGTGTTGCTTTATTATTAGCAATGGCTGAATAAGCAAATACTCCATCCGTTGCAATATGGGTGTTTTGATATTTGTTCAACCATACATGTCTGTAGATGCCTGCGCCCTCATAAAACCAGCCTTCATATTGTGTAGCATCTGCTCTTACAACAATTACATTTTCTCTATCAAAATTTATAAAATCAGTAACGTCATAATTTA
>NZ_JANPCM010000392.1:0-4913 GCF_031430955.1 Ferruginibacter sp. | reverse complement strand
TGCTGCAAACGGATAAAATTAAACCTGCATTACTGGCATTGCAATCTGCGCCGGTAAAAGAAGAAAATAAAATTGCTGATATTCCTTCAAAACCAATTGGTAAAGCTTCTGATTCTGCAGTGCAAAAATTAAAAATATTGGGCGTGATGATACTTCCTGTGGCGCAAAACAGCAATTATTTATCGGCTAATTTTATTACAGCAATTTTTGCAGATAAAGACTTGCAGTTGCTGGAACAAATAAAAGATCAATTGATCTGGCTAAAACTGGGCAACACAAAAATTACTGATGCAGGTTTGATCGCTGTTTCAAAACTAAAAAATCTTACAAAATTATATGTAGAAAATACAGCAGTTACTGATAATGGATTAGGCAGTTTAAAAAACTTACAGCAATTGCAATACCTTAATCTTACCGCAACCAAAGTAACAGCTAACGGCATTACTCAATTAAAAGAATTAAAAAACCTGCAGCAAATTTATTTGTTTAAAACGGGAGTAACCGGCACCGATTATTTTAATCTTAAAAAATTATTTCCTCAAACTGTAATTGATACCGGAGGTTATAAATTAGAAATGCTTGTAACAGACACGACTCTTGTAAAGCCTCCTAAAGTAAAAAAATAATTTTATACCAAGTGGACATTTACTCTACCTGGTAAAAAAATGTCAGGTTGAGCTTGTCGAAACTGGGTGCAAGAGTCAACCCGCCTTCGACAAGCTCAGGCTGACAGTGTATTTTCAATGTACAATTGGTATTATTTTCCTGTAAAATTCGCTTTGCGTTTTTCTAAAAATGCAGCAGTGCCTTCTTTCATATCATCAGTAGCAAAGCAATCACCAAAAGCCAACACTTCTTTATCGTAACCATTTTTGCCATTGGTAAATGAGCTGTCGCTAACCACTGCAATATTTACACACTCAATAATTTTACTTATGGCAACTGGCGCTTTACTCATTATTACATTTAAAATCTCTCCAGTTCTTAACAGTAAACTATCGGCAGTGGTAACATGATTTACTAAACCCAATTGTAATGCTTCTGCAGCATCAATTAAATGAGCGGTCATTTGTAACTCCATACTTTTTCCTTTCCCCACTAATTGTGTTAAACGTTGTGTGCCGCCATAGCCGGGTATCAATCCAAGGTTAACTTCTGGCTGACCAAATTTTGCATTTTCGCTGCACAATCTAAAATGGCAGGCCATGGCTAATTCGCAACCGCCACCTAATGCAAAACCATTTACTGCAGCAATAATTGGTTTTTTACTGTTTTCAATTTTAAAAAAAACATCCTGCCCACGTTTGGCTAATGCCATAGCTTCATCTTTATTTAATCCATTAAACTCAGTAATATCTGCACCGGCAACAAATGCTTTTGGGCCTGCACCGGTAATGATGGCAGCTTTAATTGAAGCGGTAATATTTATTTCATCAACGGCCGCATCTAAATCTGTAAACAACTGTTTGTTTAATGCATTTAATTTATCGGGGCGGTTAATTGTGATAGTGAAAATGCCATTTTCAAAAGCGGTGAGCAGTGTTTGATACATGTTGAAAGTTTTCTCAAAAGTAAGGATAAAAAGAAAACTAACACTTACTGTAAAACTAAAGGGTGTATTTAAAATTGTTGCATACAATGCTGCCTCACCAATCGTTCCTGCGGAACGAAAGCATCCTAATACAAACTCTTACTACCCACCAAACGTCCCTAAGGGATGACTTGCAGGTAGTAAATTATGAAAGCGGAATATTTTCGTTCCGCAGGAACGATTTGTGTTGTGCGATAATTTTAAATGCACCCAAATTAAAGATAAACCGGAAGTTTGTTCATAAAATAACAATGAGTACCGTAATTGATAAAGCTAAAAGGAGAAACATAATTATATCTGTTATAGTTTCTTTATCTTTTTTTAATTTACTAAAGCTTTTCATAAAGAAATTTTTATGCATGAACAGGCATAAAATTAAACGATTGGCGCTCTCTTTATATTTGGTTTTAGTTAATGGCAGGTTTGGGTTATTAAATGGCAGTTATTTTGGAGAGAAACTGTTTTATCTTCAAACAAAAAAATGAGGTCGGATAATTTATTCAGTTAATGAGGATTAAAAATTCCTGTTATCTTTCACCCAATCTTTTATATAATCAGCAATATCAGTAGTGGTAGTACCCGGTGCAAATAATTTTCCTACGCCCATTTCATTTAATGCTTTCATATCGTCTTCAGGTATAATGCCGCCACCGGTTAGTAATACATCGTTCATTTCTTTTTCTTTCATCAATGCAATTACTTTTGGAAAAACAGTGTTGTGTGCACCACTCAAAATACTGATGCCTATTGCATCCACATCTTCCTGCAATGCAGCATTCACCACCATTTCAGGCGTTTGGCGCAGGCCGGTGTAAATTACTTCCATGCCTGCATCACGTAATGCGGTGGCAATTACTTTTGCGCCACGGTCGTGCCCGTCTAAACCTACTTTAGCAACTAAAACTCTTACAGGCCTGTCTTTTTTCATTGCAATAATTATTAAAGTTTTGTAAAAGTAAATCTATTCATCAAATATCTGTAATAGTTTCCTATTTTGCATAGTACTAATTTACCCTTCATTTTTATTTTATGAACCCATCTGCTGCTGGCGAAATTGCTGATTATTTAAAACATGGTGATTATTCTGTTGCTGTAAGGCGAACACTCGATTATTGTTTGGATACCGGCGATGATGACTTAATTGAAAACGCTGTTAACTGGAGCAGGGAATACCATGTAAATGAAAATTCAACATCTGCAAAACCTATTCCTGATAATTTTATCAGCGAAGCTGAAAGTATTTTACAGCAGGCATCAAAAATACAATCCGGCATTAGCTATCAAACAAAGCCATTAATAAGTGCCGAAAAAATTTCTAAAACATACAGTGGCGGTGGCTTTAGTTTAAAGCCAATAAATGTAGCAGTAAATACCGGTAATGTTTTAGGGGTTGTGGGAGAAAATGGAAACGGTAAAACAACATTACTGCGTTGCCTTGCCGGGCAACTGGCTTTGGATAATGGCGAAATAAAATATCATCTTTTGCAAAAGCCTGATGCTTATGCGGTAAAAAATCACATCGCATTTATTCCACAGCGTATTCCTAAATGGTATGGTTTATTAAAAGATAATTTACATTTCAGCGCTTCAATTGCAGGTGTGTATGGCGAAAAAAATAATTTGATGGTAAACTTTATGCTGGAACGTTTAAACCTCAGCAGCTATGCACACCTTACGTGGAACCAGATAAGCAGCGGCTACCGCACACGCTTTGAAATTGCAAGAATATTATTACAAAAACCAAGGCTGTTAATTTTAGATGAACCATTGGCTAATTTAGATATCAATGCACAGCAAACTATTTTAACCGATTTAATTTTTATGGCTAAAGGTGCTCATAATCCAATGGGTATTATTCTCAGCTCACAACAATTACATGAAGTGGAAAAAGTTGCAGACACAGTTATTTTTATTAAGCAGGGCAATTGCTTATACAGCAGTAACGACCGGGCAGAAAAAATTACCAGCAACGCTGTTGAATTTGAAACTGCTGCCGGCAGAGAAAGTATTATTGAATTATTTGGTGCAGAAAATATAGAGCTTCAATTTAACGGCGGCTTTTATACCATTATTTCAACTGCATTATCTGCACAGGAAATAATTGGTAAGATGATCGGTGCAGAAATTACCATTACTTATTTCAGGGATATTACTTACAGCACCAAACGTTTTTTTTAAACACTGCAACTTTACTTACATGAATAAAAGGCCCTTAGTCCCATCTTTTTTACAAAGGTTAGATGATACATTATTACGCAATAAACCCAATACCTGGGCGGCACGTACGCACTTGGTTATTTGGTTTGCTGTTTTATTTGCGCTGCCTTTAACTGCATTTTGCTATTTAGCTTTTTTTGATGCTAAGCAGTACAGCAGCACCGGCAGCTGGACAACATTTGTTGGCCTGATTGTTTTTATTGGATTTGTTTTTTGGCTGATATTTTTATTGCGCTTTAATGTTTTTAAACGCTATGGTAACTGGTTTATGTGGGACGGCTTAAAAAGTTTTGGGTTATACTTTTTAAGTATTGGTGCAATGGTTGCACTTTGTTTTATTCCATCGGCGGTAGAGACTTACAGAGCTAACCAGCAATTTGGTAACGATGAAATTGTAAATGATATTAATGAAATAAATACCACTGCCTGCAAATTAGAATATAATTTATTGCCTCTGCACTGGACTGCAGATACATTCGATATTATTAAAAGACCAGTTACCACTACCACATACACTGAAGAGGAAATGGTAACTGTTGATACAGTGGTAACAGCAGTTCTTGATCAGGCAAGTATTGAACCGGTTCAAAATTATGTTCGTCAGCACTCTGTAATTGATACGGCAGAATTGAGAAGAAAAATTGCAGAAACAGACAGCCTTGTAAAAATAAACGACTCTTTATATGTTTTTTATAAATGCCCCGATTACCAGTTTGTAAGTTCTTATAATGCTGATGGACATGCAACAAAAAAAATATTAAGGTCTGCGGATATCTATTATGCTGTGGTAAAAAATTATCAAAAGCCAAGTAACAGGCCTGCTTTGCTTATCAGGATAGATGAATTAAAAGCAAAGTATGCAGCCGATAGCCGTTATTCTTATTATGAAGAAGGTCTGGAATATAATATTAATGATGATTACGAAAAAAAAATAAAAAAGAAATATAATTTAAACCGGATAGGCTATGGCATTGATAATGCAGTAACAAAAAAATATGCCTGGATAGACAACTGGCATGTTTATTTACGATTTTTTTATTACATCACTTTACTGGCTACGTTATTAGTATTTATTTTCAGGCACAGTACTGTTAAAACATTTTTT
>NZ_JANPCM010000391.1:0-6842 GCF_031430955.1 Ferruginibacter sp. | reverse complement strand
TTATCGCTGGCGGTACTAAACACTTCCGATTTTTTTGTTGGTATGGTAGTGTTGCTGTCTATCAGTCTTGTCATTACACCACCCATGGTTTCAATACCAAGGCTTAAAGGTGTAACGTCTAACAACAATACATCTTTAATTTCGCCGGTCATAACACCGCCCTGTATTGCTGCACCAATGGCTACCACTTCATCGGGGTTAACACCACGGTTAGGTTTTTTACCAAAGAATTTTTCTACCAGTTCCAATACTTTTGGTATGCGGCTGCTGCCACCCACCATTATCACTTCGTCAATTTGAGAAGTATTCATACCGGCATCTTTCAATGCGGCTTCGCAAGGTTTTAAGCAACGCTCAAATAATTTATCGGCCAGTGCTTCAAATTTTGCACGGGTTAATTTTTTTACCAAATGTTTAGGCACGCCATCAACTGCTGTTACATACGGCAGGTTAATTTCTGTTTCGGTAGAAGATGATAATTCTACCTTAGCTTTTTCTGATGCTTCTTTTAAACGTTGTAAAGCCATTGGGTCTTTACGCAGGTCAATGGCTTCGTCGGCTTTAAATTCATCAGCCAGCCAATCCATAATCACTTTATCAAAATCATCGCCGCCAAGGTGTGTATCACCGTTAGTGCTCTTTACTTCAAATACACCATCGCCTAATTCTAAAACACTTATATCAAACGTACCGCCACCTAAATCGAACACGGCAATTTTTTGATCTTTACCGCCTTTATCTAAACCGTAAGCTAATGCTGCGGCAGTGGGTTCGTTTACAATTCTTTTTACAGTAAGGCCAGCAATTTCACCAGCCTCTTTGGTAGCCTGGCGCTGTGCATCGTTAAAATAAGCAGGTACGGTAATTACCGCTTCTGTTACTTCGTGGCCCAAATAATCTTCGGCAGTTTTTTTCATTTTCTGCAGTACCATCGCACTTATTTCCTGTGGTGTATATAATCTGCCATCTATGTCAATACGCACCGTATTATTGTCACCTTTTACTACTTTATAGCTCCAGTGGCTGATCTCTTCAGTTACTTCATCAAAACGGCGGCCCATAAAACGCTTTACGCTGCTTATGGTGTTTTGAGAGTTGGTAATGGCCTGGCGCTTTGCAGGATCACCTACTTTACGTTCGCCATTTTTAAGAAAAGCCACTACCGACGGGGTTGTGCGGCGTCCTTCTTCGTTGGCAATTACTACCGGTTCGTTACCTTCCATTACAGATACGCAACTGTTGGTGGTTCCTAAGTCAATTCCTATAATCTTTCCCATGTTTTAAAAATTTATTGAGTTTGATTGGAATTAGACAATGATTGTGCCGAAGGGAAAAAAGTGCAAAAATGGCAGCCCCCCCTCTATCTCCCCTTGAGGGGGGAGGAAATGGAGGAGATTTTAGCGAAGATCATATTTTATGAAAGCAGGATTAAACTGACAGTAATTAATTTAAAGAGTGCCTCATTCGGGTTCCCTCTCTTTTGGAGTCCCGATTAATCGGGAGGGGTGAGGTTTTGTTTGGAAGTTGAGTCTTGATGAAAATTGCTGTTGCAGAGTTTATACTAAGTAAAGAAGGGCTCCGTTCAGCTCCAGCAATTTCATTGAACTTTTATTTTAGGGTATAATTACCCCTTAAAAATTTCGTGTGTCAAAATGTTTAACTGCTGCAATACAAAATATTTTAAGCAAGGGCTTGTTTTACTGATCAGTTTAGAATTTTATGAATTAGCATTTGGGCAGGGTAATTTTTGCCACAGGTGTAAACATTTTTCTTTCTTCTTTTATATTTTAAAAGTGCTTACATTTAAATATAAATTTCTGCCGGTATAACCCTTACAAATTTTAAAAAGCCAAAACAAATTGCTGCACATGAAAAAGATCTTAATTACACTTAACTGTTTATTTCTTTTTTTTAATTTTTTAATGGCACAGGTTACGGTAACCAACCTGCTAACCGAAAACCAGGTTAACCCTGTTAGTATAGATATTGTACAACCCCGTTTTAGCTGGCAATTAAAGGGTGGTAAAAGAAATATTCAGCAAACTGCTTTTGAAATTAAAGTGCTGCAAAAAAATACTGCTGTGTGGAGCAGTGGTAAAGTAGCTTCGGCTCAATCTGTATTATTACCATATGCAGGCACTGCATTACAATCGGGCAGGCAATATAGCTGGCAGGTAAAAGTGTGGGACAATAATGGTAAAGCATCTTTATGGAGCACTGCGGCTTTTTTTAAAATGGGCATGTTGAATGCGGCAGACTGGAAAGCAAAATGGCTGGAAGCAGGTTTTGCAGAAGACAGTATTAACCGGCCGGCTCAATATTTTAGAAAGCCTTTTGGTGTAAATAAAAAAATACAATCGGCTTACGCTTATATTACTGCTCATGGTATGTACGAAGCACAAATTAATGGCAAACGTGTGGGTGATTATTATTTAACACCCGGCTGGACGAGTTATAACAACCGCCTGCAATACCAGGTGTATGATGTTACCAGCCTTTTAAAAAATGGTGCCAATGCAGTTGGTGTAGTTGCCGCTAACGGATGGTACCGTGGCTATTTGGCGTGGAACGATAATAAAAATATTTATGGAAAAAAATTAGCTATTTTATTTCAGATGGAAATTGAATACACCGATGGTACAACACAAACCATAACATCAGATGAAAGCTGGAAATCTGCAACAGGCCCCATACGGTATGCCGAAATTTATAATGGCGAAATATATGATGCCCGGCAAGAAAAAAATGGCTGGAGCAACGCAATGTATAATGACAATAACTGGAGCAGTGTAAAAACAGTAGCAGCCGATAAAGCGGTTTTAGTCGCAACTTATAATGAACCCATAAAAAAGCAAGAAATATTTAAACCCGTTAAAATTTTAAAAACCCCTAAAGGCGAATTGGTAGCCGACTTTGGGCAAAACCTTACGGGCTGGGCTACATTAAAAATAAAAGGTAAAACTGGCGATACTATAAATTTATTTCATACTGAAGTACTTGATAAAGCTGGTAATTTTTATACAGACAATCTGAGGGCAGCCAAACAACAAAATACTTTTATTTTAAAAGGTGGTGATGAAGAATTTTTTGAACCGCATTTTACCTTCCAGGGTTTTCGCTATATAAAAATTGAGGGGCTTACCGGAGAATTAAAAACAGAAAACATAAGTGCCGTAGCATTATATTCTGCCATGCCACCCACCGGAACATTCACTTCTTCGAATGCACTCATTAATCAATTACAACATAATATTCAATGGGGACAAAGGGGCAATTTTTTAGATGTGCCCACTGATTGTCCGCAAAGAGATGAACGCCTTGGCTGGACGGGTGATGCCCAGGTATTTTCACGAACTGCCACATTTAATTTTGGCGTAAATAATTTTTTTGCCAAATGGATGAAAGATGTTGCATTAGACCAGCAACCTAATGGCAGCGTACCATTTGTTGTGCCCAATGTATTGGGGCCCAATGCCGGTGGCTCTGCAGGCTGGGCCGATGCCGCCACTATAATTCCATGGAATGTTTATTTGGCTTATGGCGATAAACAAATTTTAATAGATCAGTACAGCAGCATGAAAGCCTGGGTGGGCTACATGGAAAAGGCCAGTAAAAATAATTTATGGAATACCGGTTTTCATTTTGGTGATTGGTTATTTTACCGCCCCTTTGATGATAATGATGGCCGGAGTGCCGTTACAGATAAATATTTAATTGCACAATGTTTCTTTGCTTACTCCACACAAATATTATTTAACACTGCAACAGTGCTGGGCAAAACAGCCGATGCTGAGTATTATAAAAATTTATTGCAAAAAATTAAAACAGCTTTTGTAAACGAATATGTAACACCCTATGGTAATTTAGTTTCGGGTACACAAACGGCTTATGTGCTGGCACTTCATTTTGATATGCTGCCCGAAGTGTTACAAAAAAATGCCGCAGAAAAATTAGTAACGAATATTAAAAATTACGGTGATCATTTAACCACTGGTTTTTTAGGCACACCCTACCTCTGCCATGTGTTAAGCCGTTTTGGTTACACCGGTGTGGCTTATAAATTATTATTGCAGGAAACTTATCCATCGTGGTTATACCCTGTAAAAATGGGTGCCACAACTATTTGGGAAAGATGGGATGGCATAAAACCCGACAGTACATTCCAGGTGCCATCTATGAATTCTTTTAATCATTATTCCTATGGCGCCATTGGCGATTGGATGTACCGTGTAATGGCAGGCCTGGATACTGATGAAAGTGAACCGGGTTATAAGCACATCATAATTAAACCACATGTTGGCGGAGGTTTTAAAAATGCAGCAGCAACGCTGCAAACTTATTATGGTACCGCAAGCAGCGGCTGGAAAATAATAACAGATAAAATTTTATTTGATGTGGAGATTCCACCGAATACCACGGCAACAATTTATTTACCTGCAAAAGCCACAGAAGCAATTACAGAAAATGGCACAGCCTTATCAGCAATAAAAGATATCAGCATAACCGGTAGTGCGGAGGGGTACGTAATTTTAAAAGTTGGTTCAGGTAAATATAATTTTGAAGTGAAGCAATAAATTTTTCTATGCAGGAAATTATAAATCAGGAAGCAGATAAATTACATCAGGCAGTAAAAGATTTTTTGCTAAAAGGAATTACGCAAGAGGAAATAATTAAATAACTGGCAAAACAAAATATTGATGCATTTTATGCACCAACAATTATCTACAATGTATTATCCGGCCAACAGGATAAAAAAGATTTTTGGAAACTATTGCTGATGGGTTTGGTTACCACAGCAGCCGGGTTATTGATCAATTATTTTTCTTACTTCATTGCAGTTAACTCCGGTTCGCTTTCTTTTTATTTATTCTGAGGAATAATTGTTGCAGGTATATTGATGGTTGCCAGGGCTTTTATTTTATTTAAAAAATAGTTACCTGCTTTTTTTCAATTACTGACAGAAAGTTTTTTTTCTTTGATATTAACAACAACACCATTTTCCTTTTCTACAAAATACATATCAATCTCCCCCACATTTTTTGCATAAATTTTGCCACGGTAGCTGCAGATAAAATTATCTTTTATTATTTCGTAAACAGAGGCTGAAATGTTTACCTGGCCCGGCACGCCATTACTTTCCATGCGGCTGGCAATATTTACAGTACTGCCCCAAATGTCGTAGGCGTATTTTTTTTTGCCTACCACGCCTGCTAAAACGGGGCCGGTATGTATTCCTATCCGCAGGTCCCAGGGTTCCAAACCCAGCGCCAGTCTTCGTTTATTGTTCTGCATAATAAATTGCTGAACTTCCAGGCTGGCATTTACAATGTTCTCTGCATGCTTTTCATCGGGTGTAGGTATGCCCCCTGCACACATGTAGGAATCGCCGATAGTTTTTATTTTTTCCAGTTTATATTTTTCAATAATGTCATCAAATGCCATAAAACAGGTGTTCAATTCTTTCACCAGTTCCTGCGGTGCTAATTTATCTGCATGAACAGTAAAATCTTTAAAGTCGGTAAACATTACTGATACTGATTCATAATTCCGGGGCGTTGCCTGGCCATTCAACTTCAATTCGTTTGCAATTTCTGACGGCAAAATATTTAACACTAATTGTTCTATCTCCGCTTTCTGCTGATCGAGTTTGTGATTGGTCTTTACTTTTATCCTGTAGTTTCTAAAAATAAGTAATGCAATTAAAAATAAAAGTACCAAACCAATCAGGGAAGCATTCTTTACTAATTTTTGTCTTTTTAATTGCAGATCGGTAAGGGCTTTATCTTTAGTAAGTAAATTTATTTCAGTTTGTTTTTTTTGCAGATCAAAATCAAATTGCAGTACACCCAATTTTTTACCAGTTTCAATATTGTACAATGTATCGTTGATATCTGAAAAAAGCGACTGGTATTTAAAAGCACTGTCATAGTTATTTGATTTGGCATAAGCTTTGGCCATACCCTGGTAAATATCCACTATTTCATGATTGGCGGTAATTTCCAAAGCTTTTGCTTCTGCCTCTTTAAAATTAATCACGGCATTTTCGTTATCGCCTTTTTTTGCATACGCTTCTCCTAAACCCATTAAAGACTGCACTATTGAAATGGGTACATTCATTTTTTTTGCCAGTTGTAATGCCCGGTTATGATTCTTCAGGGAAAGATCAAATTTTTGTTCCCGGGTATATAATTTACCAATCGCATTATAAGCATTAAGGCTGCCTTCGTTATTACCATAAGCTTTTAGTGCTTTATTAAAATAAAACATGGCTTTGGTATCATCATTTTTTTCAAAATAAATTGAGCCGATGTTTACGGCAATGGCGCCCAACTCTTCCTGTTTACCCAGTTCTTCGCAAAGTGGCAATGCTTTTAAATAATATTCCAACGCTTTTTCATGCGTTACTTCTTTCATGTTGTACACCCCGCCAATATTATTTAAAGCGGTCAGCATTCTTAATTTATCACCTGACAGTTCTGCAAACTTTAAGGACTGCAAATAATTTTCTAATGCTTTTGCATCATCTCCCCTGTCGTAATAAATTACACCTATATTACTGTACATATTGGCAATGCCCACATTGTCACCTGTTTTTTTAAAAATTTCAAGGGACTGCAGGTAATGATCAAGTGCCTCAACAAATTTTGCCTGATAGTAATAAGTGATACCGATATTTTTTAGCGCATAAGCCGCTCCTTTAGCATAATTTAGTTTTTCGGCCATCAGTTTTGCACGTATAGCTAAATCAATAGCCAGTGCCGGCGAATCGGTAATGTGTGTTTTACTTTTCTGGATAAGCCTGTTTACAGTAGCTGTTTCGTTTACACTTTCGTCAAAAAGGG
>NZ_JANPCM010000390.1:0-3713 GCF_031430955.1 Ferruginibacter sp. | reverse complement strand
GGCTATTTTGCAGGACAGGAGAGGCCCCAACCGTGCCGGCCCGTTTGGCTTACTGCAACCCTTAGCCGATGGTTTAAAATTATTTTTTAAAGAAGAGATCATTCCAAATTTTTCTTCTAAATTTTTATTTATTCTTGGCCCGTCAATGGCAATGCTCACTGCAATTATGACGAGTGCAGTAATTCCGTGGGGCGATAAAGTACATTTTTTCGACAGGGATATTTCTTTACAAATTGCCAATGTAGATGTAGGCATCCTGTATGTTTTTGGAGTATTAAGTTTAGGCGTGTATGGTATAATGATTGGCAGCTGGGCAAGTAATAATAAATTTTCTTTAATGGGAGGTTTAAGGGCTGCCTCTCAAATCATCAGTTACGAATTGGCCATGGGTATTTCGTTAATTGCATTGATATTGATAACAGGCGACCTGAGCCTTAAAGAAATTGTTTTGCAGCAGCAAACCGGTAACTGGTGGAATGTGGCTTATCAACCTTTGGGTTTTTTAATATTTTTAATTTGTGCTTTTGCAGAATGTAACCGCACACCTTTTGATTTGCCCGAAGCAGAAAATGAATTGATCGGCGGTTATCATACGGAATATTCTTCCATGAAACTGGGCTTTTATTTATTTGCAGAGTATATCAACATGTTTATCAGCAGTGCTATAATGGCTACATTATTTTTTGGTGGCTACGATATACCTTTTGTAAATGAACAAAATTTACAAAACAGTATTGGGCAATGGGCTGTGATGTTGCAGGTGCTTTGTTTCTTAATTAAAATTGCAGCTTTTTTATTTTTATTTATGTGGGTACGGTGGACGATACCACGTTTTCGTTACGATCAGTTAATGAACCTCGGCTGGAAGATATTGATACCAATTGCTTTGGTAAATATGCTGGCAACCGGGGGGATACTTTTATTTTTGAACAAATAATTTTAAATAAACCTTAAAAGGTTTTACATATATGCAGGCATTAACAAACAGGGTAAAACAGGTAGAAAGAAAACCAATGAGTTTTTTTGAAAGGATGTATCTGCCTGCAATTTTTAAAGGAATGATCATAACTTTCATGCACATCTTTAAAAAGAAACCTACAATAAATTATCCCGAAGTAAAACGTCCCTTTAGTCCTGTTTTCCGTGGCTTGCATGTTTTAAACAGGGATGAAGCAGGAAGAGAAAATTGTACGGCCTGCGGCTTATGTGCAGTAGCCTGCCCGGCGGAAGCGATTACTATGGAAGCTGCAGAAAGAAAAGCCGGTGAAGAAAATTTATACAGAGAAGAAAAATATGCGGCTAAGTACGAAATAAATATGCTGCGTTGTATTTTTTGCGGCTTGTGCGAAGAGGCTTGCCCGAAAGATGCGATTTATTTAAGCGAAACATTTGCACCAGCTGATTATCAGCGCAAGCAATTTATTTACAATAAAGATGAATTATTAATACCTCACCCCATTGAAAATCCTGATGCCTATACAAAAGCCCTTGGCAACAGGGTAAAACCTGAGGTGAAAAGTTGAGTAAAGTTGAATGATTGAAAATAGTTGAGTTGGGTAACTTCACTTTTAATCAACAAACAACTGCGTTCAACAGTATTAAAATAAAATAACAATGAGCATAACACAAATAGTATTCTGGTTTTTAGCGGTATTGGCAATTGGCAGTGCCTTAATGGTTATTACCCGAAAAAATCCTGTGCATAGTGTATTGTACCTTGTGGTAACATTCTTTGCAATATCGGGTCATTATATTTTATTGAATGCACAATTTTTAGCTATCGTAAACATTATTGTTTATGCCGGTGCTATTATGGTATTATTTTTATTTGTGGTAATGATGATGAATTTAAATTTGAATGCAGAGCCGCAAAAAAATAAACTGATGCAGTTTGCAGGGGTGGTTTCGGGAGGAAGTTTGTTTTTAGTACTGATGGCGGCATTGGTAAAATCTACCACAGTTAATAGTGCAGTACAAATGCAAACCGGCGATTACGGCTTAATAAAAAACCTTGGCCAGGTTTTGTTCAGAGATTATGTACTGCCGTTTGAAATAAGCAGTATTTTATTTTTAAGTGCTATGGTAGGTGCTGTGGTAATGAGTAAAAAAGAACAGTAGTATTTTATCAGTATAAAATAAATGGAATGAAAAAAATAGTGGTTGTATGTTTTATCTTTTGTGTAGCTGCAGGCAATGCATCGGCACAAATAGATTTTAATAATTTAAACCTTGATAAAATATTAGGCAAAGTATTAAATGTACAGCGTGGCTTTGCACCAAAATTTTCTTTAGGAAAAATTTCTATTCCTAAAGTGGCTAAAGTTGCAGAAATTATCGGACTGAAAAAAAGTGAGCAGGCAATTAAGTTATTCAATACTTTCCGGACAGGAAGAACTATTTATAAGGTAGCTGCTTATGCCGGTACTGTCATTGCAGCATACAGCGCTATAAAAGCTATCGACAAGGCGGCTGTTAAAGAAGATTATCAAAAACCATTGATTGGTGCTTTAAGTAGTATTGCTTCGGGCCTGGTGGTAAAATTTTTAACCAAAGGTGCATCTTACAAAGCAGTAGATGTTTTTAACGGTGTGGTGAAAAAGAAAATAAAAGATATTTTTTCAATAGCTCCTGCATCATCAACATTGGGCATGGGGTTATATGTTAAATTATAAATTAAAAATATTGAATCAGCAGTAAAAAATAATCTTCTCCTTTCCCCCCTTCAGGGGATAGGGGCTTCTTATTTATGGAAATTAAATATTACATAGGTTTAGCAGTTGCCTTATTCTGTATTGGTATTATAGGCGTATTAACCCGACGCAATGCCATCATTATTTTTATGTGTATAGAAGTAATGCTTAATGCAGTGAATTTGCTGTTAGTAGCATTTTCTAAAATGCATGCTGCCGCTGCAATTGGTACATCATCACCATCAGTGGTTAGCGATGCACAAATTTTTGTATTTTTTATAATGGTAGTGGCAGCTGCAGAGGTAGCGGTAGGATTAGCTATTATTGTAATGATGTATCGCAATGTACACTCGGTAGATGTAAATTTTTTAAACAGGTTAAAGAACTAATAAGCCCTCTCTCCGCCTTTTGGCGGAGAGAAAGGCAAGAACTTTAAAATTTGAAATATTTTTTTAACAAGAGCCTGATTTTTTTACAAATTTTCAGACTTCAAAAATCCCCCTTTAGGGGATAGGGGCTTATGAACAACGTTTTACAAATAGTTTGGCTGATACCTTTTTTACCATTAATCGGTTTTTTAATTAATGGTTTGGGAAGAAAGCATTTATCAAAAACACTGGCAGGTGTTATCGGCAGCGGTGTAATTTTAATTTCTTTTATTGTAAGTGTTTGGGTTTTCTTCAATGTAAAAAACGGCAACACACATGTCGCTCATTATTTCGATTTTATAAACGCAGCATCACTTAAAATTGGTTTCGATTTTCAAATTGATCAATTATCCTCACTTTTCTTATTAATAATTACCGGTGTTGGTTTTTTAATTCATGTGTATTCTACTTCTTACATGCATGATGAAGAACCCAAAGATTTTGCAAAATATTTTGCTTACTTAAATCTTTTTGTTTTTTCAATGTTGCTTTTGGTAATGGGCGCCAACTATGTAATTATGTTTATTGGCTGGGAAGGAGTGGGGCTTTGTTCTTATTTATTAATTGGCTTTTGGTTTAAAAATAATAATTACAA
>NZ_JANPCM010000389.1:0-5182 GCF_031430955.1 Ferruginibacter sp. | reverse complement strand
GTAATTGAATTTGTTATTAAAGCCCCATACCCAATCAGGGTTTGCATTACCGGCATATTGTGCCACTGGTAATATTACAGGCCGGCCGCCACCATCATTAATAATTTGCCCATCTGGTGTACGGGCAAATTTTCTGATGTACACTTCATCTACACGGCTGCCCGCTTTAAAAAACGTACCAATAGTGGTAACACCCGGTGGTAATTCTTTATATACTTCTTTAAATGTACTCCAGTTTAAAAGTACATCCCAGCTAAAACCGTTGGTTGATTTTACAGGTGTACCCGAAACAGAAATTTCCAATCCGGTCTTTTTTGTTTTGGTAGCATTGATGGTGTAATTAGAATAACCGGATGCTGCAGAAATTTGTTTATTAAAAATCTGAGGGCCGTCTGTGTAACTAAAATAAGCCACATCGAGGCCAAACCTGTTTTTTAAAAATTTCATATCCAAACCAACTTCTGTACTGGTCCTGTTATCTGGTTTTACATTTTCATCTACCAGGTTACTGGTAAACTTTGCTTCGGTGGTATTATTATAACCAACACCGGTATTGTAAACATTATTAAAAGCATAAGTTGGCCCGCCATAGGCAGAAGAGTATTCTGCACCATAGCCCAGCGGATAACTGTTATTAGGAGTAGCACCAATAGTACTTGATACAAAAGAACCCCCACCCCTAACCTGTGCATAAGAACCTCTTAACTTTAAAAAAGAAATTACCGAAGGGATTTTTACATAATCAGAAACAACGGTACTTAAATTTACAGAAGGATAAAAGAATGTATTATTGCTGGAATTTAGTGCTGATAATTTATCAACCCTGCCTGTTGTGTTGATATTAGCATATTTGCTTAAAGCAAAATCAATTGAATAAAAAGCACTGGGCACCCTCATATCCGATGCAAAGCTGTATGCTTTTACGGGATTGCGGCTGTTAGAAAATGCATATACATTGGGTACATTTAAATAATCGGTGGTAATAAAACTTGAAGCATAATTAAATGTACGCATGTTGGCACCGGCAAAACCATTGATGCCTAAAAAATTGGCAATCTTTGGCAGTTTAAAACGCAGCATTACTTCGGTATTGTTCTCAAATAAAGAACGTTTGTCTTCCCTGTAATCCCCCAATCCTCCCTCACGGCCATAAGGGTGTGCAGAGAAGGGCATTTTTTCTGTTCTGGTTAAATCGTAAGTAGTGATGGAACTCCTGCCCGATAATTCTAAATAATTATTAAACCTGTAGTTTAAAGTTACATACCCGTAGATATCGTTTTTATGATGGCCACGTAACCATTCCTTGCTCATAAAATAAGGATTGTGGTAACGCTGGTATTCGGCATATAAACTTTGTACCCCCTCTTTGCCCGGCTGCCAGTAATTCTTCATATCATCAATATTCCAGTCTGCAGCCCCCCAAATAGTAATGTTGTAAATAACGCTGTTAGGGCCGTAGTTTACATCAGGTATATTTTCAGTGTATTGTTTATTAAAATTAATATTGGCATCAAGCGTTAGCTTTTTACTGAATTTTAATGTAGAGGCTAAATTAAAATTGGTGCTGTTTAAATTAGTGTTGGGCACTAAACCTCTTTGGTAAGTCTGCCCTGCGGAAAAACGCAAATCGTATTTTTCGCCACTGGCTGAAACTGATAAATTATTGGTAGATAAAATGCCTGCCTGAATAAATCTTTTTAAATTATCTTTTCCTCTTGCCGTCCATGGTGTTTTAGCACGTATGCCGGTAACAGGGTCAACAGGGCTGTCGTATTGTTCAATCAACTGCCCATCAAAACGTGGACCCCAAATATCATAATCATTATCATTAACACCGGCTCCTTTACCATCTACAAATTTGTATTGTCCGTGATCGCCGGGGCCATAAAGGTCTTGTGTTTTTGGTAAGGCAATAAAACCTTTATTAACCATGGTGCTGGTATTAAATTCTACGGAGTAACCACGTTTATCTTTAGTACCTTTTTTTGTGTTGATGATGATGGCGCCATTTTGCCCACGGTAACCGTATAATGCAGATGCAACTGGACCTTTAAGCACTGTGTAACTTTCAATATCATCGGGACTAATATTCCAGGTATCAGAGTTGATGGGGATACCATCCACAACATAAAGATTAATATTGCCACCACGTAATAAAACCTGTGGGTTACCTAATAACTCTGCCGATGTACCAACGGTTAAGCCAGCTACTTTACCAACTAATGAATTTATTGGGTTTGGCTCCCTGGCTTTAATTAAATCTGCGCCCTTTACTTCCTGCGATGAGTAGCCGATAATTTTTTTATCTTTCTTTACGCCTAATGCAGTTACCACCACATCCTGCAATTGTACGGTGATTTGCGCAAGCTTTATTTCTAAAAAATTATCTGTTGCAGTAATTACCTGCTCTTCATATCCACTAAAACTAAAACTAATTTTAGCGCCTTTAATTACTCCGAATTTAAAATTACCATCTTTGTCGGTTGTTGTACCAAAGGTTGAATTTTTTACAGTAATACTAACCCCTTCAATAGGTTTGTTTGTAACAGCATCTGTTACGTTTCCATTTATCTGTACGTTTTGCTGTGCCTGTATAATGGCAGGAATATTAACAACTGTAATAAACAGTATTAATAACCTTATCAGTTTGTGCTTTGTTGGTGTCATAAACATTAATTTAAGTTTTGAGCTCCAAAAGTATTTGCACAGTGTTACCAAATTATTTCCCAGGCATTAAGGAAAAAAAAAGAAAATGTTAAGAAATGGAAACATAGGAATGATACAAATTAGGTAATCATTAATAAAAATTGATTTAGTAAAAGATAATTTTTTTTAAAAGATTTATAAATAAAAACAGGGCTTAAAAAAAGCCCTGCAACGCAACAGGAGAAAGATTGCTGTATGCTGATACCAAAACTAACTACAGTACTTTAAGGGTATAAATTAAACTTGCAGATATTAATTTAATTTGCAAAGATGTTTATAAGGCTATAATAAAACAACAGTGTTGTATTAACAAATAATCATTATAATGTTAACTGAAAAAAGAAGGAGTAAAATTTAAAAGTATAAGGCTGCTTATTGCAGGAGTTAAAAAATAATTACCGCATTATCTTATCAGCACCACGTAACCTTTCTTTTTTAATTTTCTGTTGCGGTAGTCTGTTGCTTCGGCATACCAAACATAAGTTGCAGCATCCTGGCCTTTGCCGCCAAAAGTTCCGTCCCAGCCTTTTTCTGCATCGGTACCGCTGTACAGCAGTTGGCCCCAGCGGTTATATACCCTGAATAAATCTAAAGATGTTATGCCTAAAATAATAGGCCGGAAAATATCATTTTTCCCATCCCCATTGGGTGTAAAAGCAGTGGGTACATATATTCCTGCATCAAGTTTATATAAATGCACCCTTATGCTGTCGTAATCAAAACAGCCAAAATTGTTACTCACTTTTACAATGTATTCAATATCGTTTTGGGGTAAACTAACAGGGTTGTGTATGGTTGTACTGCTTAGCCATTGTGCAGGGCTCCATAAATAATTAGTACTGCCGGTAGCATTTAATAATAAAGGCTGGTCTAAAACTACTGAAGTATCTCTTGGCCCTGCATCGGCAGTAATTTTTGCAACGTTTACAAAAACTGTATCTCTTGCAGGTTTAGGGCAACCTAAAGTATCGGTTACACTAACTATGTATCTGATGTTAGCCGTAGGATTTATTGAAACAGGATTTGGTATTAGCCGGTTATTTAAAAATGCTGTAGGCGACCAAGAATAGGAGCTGCCGCCACTTGCATTTAACTGTGCCGAAAAACCAAAACAAATGGTTTGGTCTAATCCTGCATTTGCATTGGGATAAGGCACAGTTTTTATTCTAATGTCATTCTCAGCTGTACACTTACCTATACTGCCCACTACATGATACACCGTGCTGGTAACAGGTGTGGCAACGGGGGTTTTTATTTTGGGATTACTTAAACTATTACCAGCAGGTATTTCTGTCCATTGATAATTTAATGCATCACTGGTTAGCCTTAACAGCACACCATCAGTTGTACAAATGGTGGTATCGTTAGGGGCAAACTGGTTAACCTTATTTACCACGCTAACTTTTACCGAATCGCTGCCCACACAACCGAATGGATCGGTAAGGGTTACACGATAGGTAGTGGTAACATCTGGGCTAACCAACGGGTTGAAAATATTTACATTATTGATATTGTAATTGGGGCTCCATATAAAATTACCCGTTCCCACAGCGTTTAACTGCAGGGTGTCAATAATGCAAATAAGGGTGTCGTTTCCGGCATTAATGGCCGGTTTATCTGTAATGGTAATTGGCCGGTTTAAGGTATCTATGCAGCCCTTATCGCTCGCTACAATAAACTCCACATTGTAGCTGGCTGCTGCTGCATAAGTATGGGTGGGATTTTTTATGGTAGATGTATTGGTGGTAGATGTTGGGTCGCCAAAATTCCACCGCCAGAAATTTATGCTGCCATAATTAGCGGATGACTTATCTAAAAATTGGATGGCGGTGTTTTTGCAACTGCCTAACACATCAAAATCAGGGAAGAAGCCGGGGTAAACTTTTACGGTTAACTGAGTAGAGTCTCCACATGGGGAATTTCTGTTTAAATATAACTTAACAGTGTAATCACCAGCAGCAGCATAGGTATGAGATGGTGATGAAAGAATAGAGGTATTATTAGGTGAAGACGGTTCTCCAAAATCCCAAAAATAAGAAGGCTCGGGGTTGTTAGGAAAATCATTCTGAAAGTTAACAGTAAACCCATCACATGTGGTTGGTTTGGGATTAAGTACTGCTGAAGTGATTTGACAATCTCCAACCCTTATCTGCAGGTCTTTAAAATGCTCACCAATTTTAACTCCATTTCTAAACTCACTAACCAAAACAGTTATTGCAAAAATACCAGTTACCCCTAACCCAAGGTTAGGAGCAATACCGCTAATGAGACCAGTATTTGGATTAATTACTACAAGATTACCTAAAGGAAAACTTGGTGTATATCCATTAATATATGAAGTTGGGTTGTATGGTGGCGCAGCAGAAGGATCAGGGGAAGTACAGGTAAGGCACGTTGAAGGATTCGTTGTGTTTCCACCACCTGAAAAAGCATTATAAAAGGAATATTTCAAAGTATCATTATCAGCATCTGTAGC
>NZ_JANPCM010000388.1:0-1719 GCF_031430955.1 Ferruginibacter sp. | reverse complement strand
TTTTTAAAGTAAAAGATAATGATCTTGCCTTAAAAAAAATTGAGGAGCATGCACACGAAATAAAAAAAGAATTAACATCAAGGGTCAGGCATCAACTCAGGAGCATGCCCAAACTAACTTTTTATATTGATGATACTTTGGAGTATGCAGAAAAAATAGATAAGCTGTTTAAGGAAATAAATGAATCTCCCTCTATCTCCCCAGATGGGGAAAGAAATGGAAAAGAACAAAGCGCTGATTGAAGTTGTTGCACATTGGATGAATTATTGTTTGATTCAACTAATTAACCATTTAACCAATTAACATTGTACCTCACTTTTGCCTGGAGATATTTTAAAGCAAAAAAAAGAGCAAATGCCATTAATATCATTGCATGGGTAACGGTGGGTGTTATTGCGTTTGCCACCTGCTGCCAAATTTTAGTGCTTAGTGTTTTTAATGGCTTTGAAGGATTGGTAAAATCTTTATACGCTTCATTCTATACCGATATTAAAATTGTACCTGATAAAGGAAAAACTTTTTTTATTACCCCTGCACAATTAACTCAAATTAAACAGCAGCCTTTTGTACAAAATTTTTCCTTAATTGCCGAAGAAAAAGCATTGCTGCAAAATGGTGAGGGCGCACAAACAGTAGTGTATTTAAAAGGTGTAGATGATAATTATCCCAAGGTATCGGGTGTGCCTGCTAAAATAAGTAACGGAAAATTTGCTACAGGCACTGCTGATGAACCGGGTTTAATATTAGGCGCTGGCATTCAGTATGCAGTAGGTGTAAGTTTAAACCCTGCTTTTGAAACTGATAAGCTCACTGTTATTCTTCCCAAAAAATACAGCAGCGGCAGCGACCCTTTGCAATCTTTAAGCGAAGGCAATGTATTGCCCACCGGTATCTTTACCATTCAGCAGGATTTTGATAATAAATATACCATCACCAATATTGATTTTGTAAAACAACAGATGGGGCTGGCCGAAAATGAATACAGTGCCGTGGAAATAAAATTAAAAGATAAAACTGATGTTACCGGTGCCAGGGAAAAATTATCGGCATTAATGGGCAATGGCTATAAAGTGCAAACTTTGTATGAGCAAAACATGAGCCTCTACAATACAATGAAAATGGAAAAGTGGATTATTTATGCTGTGTTTACTTTAATATTATTGGTAAGTGCCTTTACTATGATAAGTGCTTTAACCATGCTGGTGCTGGAAAAGCAAAAAGACATCAGCGTATTGCAAAGCATGGGCGCCAGCCAGTCTTCTATTTTAAAAATATTTTTAAGCGAAGGTTTATTATTGGGTGCCATTGGCGCAGCATCTGGTATTGCAATGGCCGTAATTATTTGTTTACTGCAGTTAAAATTTAAAATAATAAAATTGGGGGGTGGCTCTTTTTTAATAGATTATTTTCCTGTACAATTACTTGTTACCGATTTTTTATTAGTAGCTGCAACGGCTGCATTCATTGCATTTGTTGCATCGTGGTTTCCGGCACGTAAGGCAGCGGGGCAGGCTTTTGAATTACGATAAGGCCTCTTATCAAAAAGAAGGGATCTGGCATATCAAACCTACACGAACATTATATCTTCCAGATGGTCACAAAATCTTTGTTAGTCAAAACTTAAACGTTAGGGCTTTCTGCACTGCTGGTATTCTGTGTTCCGTGAGCTGACAACTGAAGCCGATTGAAAAACTAAAGATGAAGTTATGCAAAAAGCTG
>NZ_JANPCM010000387.1:0-1678 GCF_031430955.1 Ferruginibacter sp. | reverse complement strand
GTAAAACAATTTGGCAAGAAAGCACCTGTTGAATACAGCAATGGAAATTACGATTACAAAAATTTATTGCAGCGTGATGATATTGATGCGGTAATTATTGCATCGCCGTGGGAGTGGCATATACCGCAGGGAATAGATGCTGTGAATGCCGGTAAAATTGTGGGTATGGAAGTTTGCGGTGCAATAAAATTGCAGGATTGCTGGGATATTGTAAACGCATCTGAAAAAACAAAAGTGCCCATTATGCCTTTGGAAAATGTTTGTTACCGCAGAGATATTATGGCGGTACACAATATGGTTACCAAAGGAATGTTTGGTGAAGTATTGCATTTGCAAGGCGGCTATCAGCACGACTTAAGAGGTGTTTTATTTAATGACGGTATAACGCCTTACAATAGTGGCGCAGAGTTTGGCGCAAAAGCATACAGCGAAGCAAAATGGAGAACACAACATTATGTTGACCGTAATGGAGAAAATTATCCTACACATAGTTTAGGCCCGGTAGGCACTATGATTAATTTGCAAAGAGGAAATTGCTTAACCACTTTATCATCTGTTGCAACAAAAGCAAGAGGTCTTAACCGATATATAAAAAATCATCCGAAAGGCGGCGCCGATCACCCCAACGCAAAAATAAAATTTAAGCAAGGCGACATTGTAACAACACAATTGCAAACTGCCAATGGCGAAACAATTATTTTATCATTGGATACCTGTTCACCACGGCCTTACAATTTAGGTTTCAGGGTGCAGGGCACCAATGGTATTTGGCAAGATCATCACGAAGGTGAATTTGACAAAGGCATGATACATATTGATCAACTCAGCGAAAAACATGTGTGGGATAATCCGGAAAAATTAATGAAAGAAATGGATCATCCTTTATGGGTAAAGTATGAAAAAAATGCAACCAACTCCGGCCATGGTGGGATGGATTTTTTTGTTGATAATGCATTTATCGAAGCTATAAAAAGAAAGCAGGAGTTTCCGTTAGATGTGTATGATCTGGCAACCTGGTATGCTATTACACCATTGAGTGAAAAATCAATTGCTGAAGGGGGTACCATGCAAAAAATACCTGACTTTACAAGAGGGAAATGGAAAACCCGTAAACCAATTTTTGGATTAAGTAATGACTATTAAAAATCTTTTTTCATATAGCAAAGCAGCAGCATTTGAAACTGCAAGTCTGGTATTTCTATACCAGATTTTTTTTAATCTCTAATAAAAAAATTATGATAACAGAAATTTTAGCACCGCATAAATTAGTATCGTTCGAAAAAATTGATACTACTATTTATGCCACTGCAGAAGAAGCATGCAATGCAACTGCCAACGAAATTGCTGCACTGATACAGCATAAACAACGCAACGGGCAAACAACAGTGCTTGGCCTGGCAACAGGTGCCACACCTAAAAAAGTGTATGAAGCATTAATACTTTTGTACCGTAAAAAAGAATTAAGTTTTAAAAATGTAGTAACCTTTAACCTGGATGAATATTATTCCTTACAGCCCGATGCATTGCAGAGTTACCGGTATTTTATGGAAGAAAATTTATTTAAGCATATAGATATTGAAAGCGAAAATTGTTTTGTTCCGCATGGTGGCATACCGCAGGAGATGGTAAAAATGCATTGCCGGGGTTATGAAAAAAGAATTGAAGAATTTGGTGGTAT
>NZ_JANPCM010000386.1:0-7973 GCF_031430955.1 Ferruginibacter sp. | reverse complement strand
CACATTTACAGCCTAAACTTTTAAGAATAAAAAAATTGTTAACCCTTGCAGTAACTTTTATAATGGCTTTTGTAATTTTTTGCCCAGCAACCAGCAAAAGAATGGACAAAAAAATTTACCGGTAATGTAAAATGCTATCAGATATCCGATGCCGCTATTGTAAGTAAGGTTGATGGAAAAAATATGTAGAGTATGATGCTGGGAGATAAAACACCGGATTATAAATTAGATGAACTGGGCAGAATGATTTTTCAAAAAAGTGATAACGATGAAATAAAAGGGTTTAAATTTTAAATAAATATTTTCCGGGAAAATTAAAATGGGTTGCACACAATGCAACCTATTTTTTTATTTGGCTAAATCCGACAACCTCAATTTGCATTACCACGCCTTTAAAGGCGTGGTAATGCAATGAAAATGCAATGGCTTTAGCTAAACCGTATTAGTTTAATTGATTTAAACAGTTTTAAAATATAAATTAAAGCAACGCCTCCCACAAAATTTCTACCGGATGTTTTGCTTTTGTACCAGTACCATCTTTTATTTGATGGCGGCAACTGGTACCCGGCGCAGCAATAATGGTTTCACTATCTGCATTACGTACGGCAGGAAATAAAACCAACTCACCAATTTGCATACTTAAATCATAATGCTCTTTTTCGTAACCAAAACTACCGGCCATACCGCAGCAACCGCTGGGTATAATTTCAACAGAATAATTTTTTGGTATAGATAAAATAGAAGCGGTATCACTTAATGCACTTAATGCTTTTTGCTGGCAATGCCCATGCAGTTTTATTTTTTTTGTTGCTGTTGAAAATAACGACGCATCAATTTTGCCTGCAGCAAATTCACGGGCAATAAATTCATCAATGTAAAAAACATTTTTACTTAATGCTTTTGCTTTGCTTACATTTTCATCAGTGGCTAAATCAATATACTCATCTCTAAAAGTTAAAATAGCGGAAGGCTCAATACCGATCATCGGCGTATCATCAGAAATTACCGGATGAAGCAATTCAATATTTTTATTAATAATTTCTTTTGCTTTACGCACTAAACCTTTACTTAACCAGGTGCGGCTGCTTTCTAAATGATTTGGAATAATTACTTCATAACCCAATTTCTCTAAAAGTAAAATTGCTTTAATACCAATTTCGGTATCGTTGTAGTTGGTGAATTCATCACAGAACAGGAAGACACTGCCCCCATCCCCTGAAGGGGAGTTATTTGTACGCTCTGCCTTTTTACCCCCCTTTAGGGGATGGGGGTTTTTGTACCAACTCTGTAAAGTTGTTTTGTACATAGTTGGCATACTTCGTTTACCTGCAAAGCCAGAAAGCTTTTTTATTGCACCACCAATTACTGAATTACTGACTGCAAAATTATATAAGCCAGGAACTAAGGCACCCAATTTTGCAGAAGCAGTAAAGTTGGCAATCAGCTTACTTCTAAAAGGCACACCATTGGCATCATAATAATGTTGCAAAAATTCTGCCTTTAATTTTGCTACGTCCACATTACTGGGGCATTCGCTTTTACAACCTTTACAACTCAAACACAAATCCATCACTTCATAAATTTCCTTATGATCAAAACGATTAAGCTTATCGCTGTTGGTTAAAAATTCCCGTAAAATATTTGCTCTTGCCCTTGTAGTATCTTTTTCATTTTTAGTAGCCATAAATGATGGACACATGGTGCCGCCACTTAATGCCGTTTTGCGGCAATCGCCACTGCCATTGCATTGCTCTGCATGCTGCAATACATTTTGTTTATTAAAACGAAAATGTGTTTTAAACTCAGGCGTTTGCTGCCCGGGAATATACCGCAGCATAGTATTCATACTGGGTGTATCTACAATTTTATTGGGGTTGAAAATATTATTAGGGTCCCAGGCTTTTTTTATTTCTTTTAAAAGTGCATAATTTTTTTCGCCTACCATTTGTTTTATAAATTCGCCTCGCAATCTTCCGTCACCATGTTCGCCGCTTAAAGAGCCATCATATTTTTTTACCAGCGTTGCTATTTCTTCTGCAATGGTTCTAAATAAATTATTGCCTTCTACAGTTTTTAAATTGATGATGGGCCGTAAATGAATTTCGCCGCTGCCTGCGTGGGCATAATGTACGGAGTATAAATTGTGCTTCTTCAATATCTCATTAAAATCACGAATGTATGCCGGCAGATCATTTACATCAACTGCGGTATCTTCAATTACCGGCACCGCTTTAGCATCGCCGGGTAAATTGCTCAGTAAACCTAACCCAGCTTTACGCAGTGTCCATATTTTTTTACTGTCGGCACCAAACAGTAACGGGAAGTGGTAGCCCAAATTTGCCGAACGCATATCAGCTTCTACCTGTTGGGCAATCGCAATTATTTCTTCTTTATTTTCTCTGCAAAATTCAATTACTAAAATAGCACCGGGTTCGCCCTGTACAAAAAAACGATTTTCGCTTTGTTCAATATTATCTTTTGTACATTCTAAAATATAATGATCAATTAATTCGCTGGCACTAGGTTTATATTTTAAGGCAATTAAATTAGCTCTTAAACTTTCGTCAATAGAATTAAAATGCACACAAAGTAAGCCTGTTTCTTTTGGTGGCAGCGGTACTACGTTTAATTTTATTTCTGTAAGAAAAGCCAGTGTACCCTCGCTGCCTGCAATCAATTTACAAAAATTAAAATCTTCGCCACCTGCTGTAAAAGGAGCTGCTTCAGTTAATATATCTACTGCATAACCGGTGTTTCTTCTTTCTACAGATTTTTTAGGAAACTCTTTTTTTATTTCTTGCTGGTTTTCGTAATTGCTGAGTAAACTTCTTACAGTTTTATAAACAGCTGCTTCTAAAGTTTCACCTTCGCATTTATTATGAAACTCATCGATGCTTACACTTTTAAATTCGGCTTCACTTCCATCACTCAATAATGCTTTTACCGAAATTAAATGTTCCCTTGTACTTCTGTACACCACCGAATTTGATCCGCAGCTATTATTACCCACCATGCCCCCAATCATTGCCCGGTTGGCAGTAGAAGTTTCGGGACCAAAAAATAAACCATGTGGTTTTAAAAACATATTCAACTCGTCACGTATTACGCCGGGCTGTACCCTTACCCAATTTTCTGTTGTATTTAATTCAAGGATTGAAGTAAAATGTTTTGATACATCTGCAATAATACCATTGCCCACCACCTGGCCTGCCAAAGATGTACCGGCAGTACGTGGAATAATTGAAGTTTTATTTTGACAGGCAAATGCAATTAATTTTTTCAGGTCTTCCGTATTTTTTGGAATAGCAACGGCTAACGGCATTTCCCTGTAGGCACTGGCATCTGTTGCGTAAAGCGTACGCATGGTTTTATCAAAAAATAAATCACCGTTTAAATGTTGGCTTAATTGCTTTAAGGCAGTTGTCATTATACAATGTTAAAAGAGCAGCAAAGATAGTTTAAGAAAAAATAAAATAATGCTGAATGAAATTGTAAACAAAAAATAGAAATGTATCTTTTTAAAATACATTTGTACTGCAATAAGGGGTACTAAAAATCAGTATTCATATTTTAGTATAAAAATGCATGGCATGAAATACATTAGGCTGATATTTAGAGCTGTCTGTTATATTTTCTTATTTACTTCTGCCTCTTTGCAGGTACAAAATGTAAATGCCCAGAAGCCTGCGGCTGCAAAAATTAATTATCAAAAAATAAAAGAAGATATCACTAATCTTTACCGGGCCGAAAAGTATGCAGCCGTAATTACAAAAGCAGCGCCCTACCTGCTTAAGTTTCCAAAAGACACGGCAATTACTTTTCAAAAAGCCATCAGCCATATTACGTTAAAGCAATATCAACAGGGTTTTGACTTGATAAAAAAAATGTATAATAATAGCGATACTGCTGCAAAGTATATTGCACTCACAGGCTTTTCTGTTCCGGTAAAAGATATTTTAACATCGGGCATTGCCTGTGCTAACGAAGCAATAAAAATAAACCCCAACGGGCCGTATGGTTATTTTGTAAAAGGAGGTATTTATTCTGATAGTGGCTTTCATGAAAAAGCATTGCCCCTAATGGAAAAAATGTTTATGCTTTGCCGCAATGATGAAGAGAAAAGAATATTAGGGTATTTTTATCCAAAGGAATTGGCTTTTAATAAGCAATACACTAAAGCAATAACCACGGTAAATGATTTGTATCTGAAATATCCAAAAGAAAAAGAAATTATTTATACCTACGCTTTTATTTACAAAACCAACGAACTGTATGGTAAAGCTATAGAAAAATATGACGAATTAATTACGCTGTTTCCTGAAGCGCTGGAATTTGAGGCTGATAGAATTACAGCGAATGCAGCGTTAGGTAAAACAGCCGAAGCCTGTGCAGCGGCTGAATTATTAATTGCAAAAGATGACAGGTATAATTATATGCGCTTTCGTTATAAATGCCCGGCACATTTTGTTTCGCCTTTAATAAAAAATATTAAAACAGCAAGCTGGGCCGTAAGTTCTTTTGGAGGAAATTTTAATTTTAAAGTTATCAACCTTACCGGAAATGCTGATGACAGTTTAGCTTTTGACTGGTTGATGACCAGCGGGCCCAATATGAATGGACATATAACCATAACCAAAGACGCTATGGAAAAAGCTACAGCTCAAAATAATAATTTTGGCCCCGATTTAAAAAATGCTGTACTCACTGATAAAACTGCAATATGGATAAGCAAAGCTGTTTTTAACGGATTTAAAAAAAATGGCAGCTGTAAAATGGATGTGGGTAATGGGGAAGAAGTTTTTACAGTAGTACCCGATGCAATAAATAAAAAAGACAAAGAATCATTTAATTCCAGGATAAAAGTAAATGACAACTGGAAATATCTGAATACATTTCATATTAAGAATACGGATGGAAGCAGGCAATTATGGATTTTAAATGATGTACAAAACCCGATGATTGTAAAAATGGATATTGGCTTTACCCTCTCTCTAAAAAGTATCAATTAAACAGTTAAATACTTTTTTGTATTGAAATAAGAATGGCAAAACAGGCATAAAAATATATCTTCGCAAAAATTAAATCAATGAGCTTAAAGTACAAACGTGTATTGCTAAAACTTTCCGGCGAAGCGCTGATGGGAAAAAGCAATGATGCTTACGAGCCTTTAGATACCAACATTATTGCACAATATGCAAAAGATGTAAAAGAAATTATTGCAGCCGGTGCCGAAGTGGCCATTGTAATTGGCGGCGGTAATATTTACAGGGGAATGAATGAAGCAGAGACCGGTATTGAAAGGGCACACGGCGATTATATGGGTATGCTGGCAACAGTTATAAATGGTATGGCATTGCAGGCAGGCTTAGAAAAAGCTGGCGTTTATACCAGGCTGCAAAGTGCTATAAAAATGGAACAAATTGCAGAACCTTATATTCGCCGCAGGGCAATGCGGCATTTGGAAAAAGGGAGAGTTGTAATTTTTGGAGCAGGCACAGGCAACCCTTATTTTACTACTGATACCGCAGGTTCGTTAAGGGCAATTGAAATTAAAGCAGAAGTTATTTTAAAAGGAACAAGGGTGGATGGCATTTATACCGCCGACCCTGAAAAAGATAAAACAGCCACTAAATACGAAACCATTTCTTTTGCCGACTGCATACAAAAAAATTTAAAGGTGATGGATATGACCGCCTTTACACTTTGTATGGAAAATAAATTACCCATCATTGTTTTTGATATGAATAAACCGGGCAATCTTTTAAAAGTGATTAATGGAGAACAGGTGGGTACATTGGTGAGTTAGCTGAATGGTGAATTGTGAATGGTTAATAGGATTTTTATTCAGGAAAGCATATTATAAGATACCAACCGTAAGTATAAAAAAATTGTCCCGAATTTATCCGGGACAATTTTTTTATTTGCAGTTTCAATAGAGTTTATAAAGTGCTTAAAAATAATTTTATATCAGCTAAAGAAGTTTTTACAGGGCTTAATGAAACTCTTTGGTTATTGCCGGTGGTAACATTAATACCTGTTGTTATCGTTTCTTTTCCTAAAAAATAATCATTGCCCTGTTTTGATATTGCAACAACTACAGCTGCTTTACCATTAGGAACTTTGCCACTGATAAATCTTTTTTCCGGCACATCTGCATACATACCTAATACCGAACGGAAATCTTTAAAAACTAAAAATGTGGTTGTATTGGCATTGGTATAATGGGCCGGAAGGTGTGCACTAACTGTTGAACGGGTAATGCCGGCAGTATCATAAAAATAATCGCAATTTATCCAGCGCAGGTGGCTGGTAGCAATTTCATAAGTTTGGGGGCCTATACCAATTGTATCGGATAAAGTGGTGTTAGGTATCCAGTTAAATTGTGCCGGGTTAGATTCATCTCCAATAAATAATTTCATCTGCTGATTGGTAGAGGCATCAGCATAGCGGATATAAATTTTTACGTTAGGTGCCAGTTGCAATTCTTTACCATCTTTTTTTAGCGTTATAAAAATTTCGCCACCACTTACTAATACATTTCCGTTGCTGATGGTGGGTTTATTCATCAGCACCATATCACCTTTCTTTTTTATCAGCAATATTTCTACATATACCTTACCAGTTATTAATTGTCCGTTACTGCCTACGCAGCAAAGGGGTGGAAATGTAAGCTGCACACCGTTTGAAGTTGTTAATAAAGCAACATTTGCATTTACCTCAATACTGTCCTTTACTGTTTGTAATAACAAAGTGTTTTGTAAAGTATAAACAGGTGCTGTAGCCGCAAGCGAATTACTCCATATAGTATCGGCTGCATTTATTTGCCCGGCATCAGGCACAAAAACATCAGTACTTTTTTTGCAGGCATTTAAAAATAATGCTGTGCCGATTATTAATATGATTACTATTTTTTTGCTCATTGTTTTTTTATTGTGGTTACTTCTATTAAGATACTTTGAATTTTATTTGCGCTGCCTGAAAACTTAAGTCATTTGTCCTTTTTTGCATTTACGTTTTCAGCATTATTGTTCAACCTGAACTTCTTTTTTAATGACCAATGACTTCATGACATTGTATTGTTTATCTCAAATCAAGCCTTAAGCCTAACCGCAAGCCTGCCGTATTATATTTTTGTTTAAAAGTTAAATTTTCTTTACTCATTGGCGAAAGACTGTAGCGGAAATAGGGTTCGGTCAGCACATGCAATTTTTCATTAAGCTTATAATAAAAAGATGCGGCGGCCATAAAGCCCATACCAATATTTGTTTTATATTGATACGGCGAATTTGTTTTTCCGGTGGTAATATTTACGGGCTGGTAAGATGCATCCAGCACTTCTCCCTTTTGCCAACTGTATATATTTACAATAACACCTGCATTAATGTTAGCATGAAATCTTCCATTGCCCATTTCGTAACCAACCAGTAAAGGCACATCAATTGTTTTAAATTTATTGTAGGTTGTTTTATACCTGGTACCGGTGGTAATATAACTGCCGGTAGTGTCGCCATTGGCATCAATTATATAAGTTATCTGTACCAGGTTGCCCTGTACAAAAGAAAATTTCTCATTTATCTGGCTGTAGTTTACTCCCGTGCGTACACTCATGCCATTGTTAAATACTTTGGTGTAGCGTAAGCCGGCACTGTATGCCGATGAAAATTTAGTACTCTCTTTTCTTTTTTGTAAATAAACGGAGCTGCCTGTATCACTAATGCTGCGAAAAGCAACATCCGGCCCGCCATAAATTTCAACGTAAGTTTTATTACCTGCCGCATCTTTCTCTACCGAAGGGCAATCGGGTAAAAATATATTGGGCAAAAACCTTTTTTTAAGTTCCGCTGATTTTTTTTCTGATGATGATTTTTCCGCAGCTGCAAATAATAATCTTTTTAAATAAAAATCCTCCAGAGGTTTGTTATTAAAATTTAAATTGCCATCAGCAATATCATATTCATTATTTGTTGGAGTGC
>NZ_JANPCM010000385.1:0-1614 GCF_031430955.1 Ferruginibacter sp. | reverse complement strand
TGCGAAAAAAACTTAAAAAACAACGCAATGTTTTTTTGCCCGCCCAATTTTGCCGGTAAAAATTTATAAGAGATAAGTGTTAAAACTTTTATTTCGCTGGTATTATCCATCAGTTTTAACGGGCTTGTTTCCTAATGATTTTTTTATTTCCCATGCAATGGTTCCAATGATAAGCAACAGCATTACCCAAACAAAAAATATAGTTATTGCAGAGCCGGTAAGGTAAACCGGCGGCTCTAATTTAAATACAATAGTATGTTTGCCTGCAGGCAGCATTAATGCCCTTAAAACATAGTTGGCTTTAATAATGTCCGCTTTTTTGCCATCAACATAAGCATTCCAGTCTTTATAAAACACTTCGCTGAAAACGGCCAGCTGTGGTGCGGCAGTATTACTTTCGTAAGCCACTTCATCATTATCAAACGCAGTTTGTTTTATGTAAGCGGCACTGTCTGGTGCTGTAAAATTACCAATTTTAGATTGGTACATTTTATCCACTATCGCAGTGTCTTTTGGATTAAAATCAGTGAGCGCTTTCATTTCTGCCACCGCACCATCAACATAAGTAACCCCTTTTACCAACCAGCAATTGCCCAATGCGCCGGGGTTAGGTATAGCCGTTTCTTCTCCGGCCTTTTGCCCTGGTTGAATAATGTATTTGGCATTCAGCATATTTAATACATTGCTGTTAGGTGTACCCGATAACTGGTAAGTTATTAAATCATCGTAAATAGCCAGCTTGGCAGCAGAGTACCCGCCAATGGTTTTATGATGGTAAGATGATTTAGATTGCTGAAACGGATCGCCTTTGCTCATATCATACACACGGTAATTCGGGTCTTTATCCTGCAGTATCTGCTGATCGGCTTTTGAAACAGGAAATTCAGTTGTTTCAAAATCGGCCTTATTGGCAAAACTTTTTGCGTTAAGAAATTTAGTATCAAAACTAAACAACTCAATAAATGCCGCCACTGTTACACCTGCTATTAAAACGGTTGTATTTAATTTCTTCTTTAAAAACAGCACAATAAATGCTGCTGCAATTAAAACATAAACTAAAGAGGCAGCAATATCTTTTATTAAAAAAGATGCCCTGTCTTTTCTCAGTGCAGTTAAAATACCTTTTGCTTTTGTCTCGTCACTCAGCCCTACTCTAAACAACAGGTCTTCATAAAAACTATTATCAACCAATGGCTGCATATTTTTATCGTTATTTATTTCACCATATTTTGCCTGCATTTGTTCCTGCGGCGCTTTGCTTTGCAGCATGGCGTTAATGGCTTTGGTACGGTTTTTATTTTCTGCACTAAAATCGCTGGTAAAATAAATACCTGTAACAATTATAAATAATGCAGCAGTAGCAATGGCACCCCATTTAAATTTTTTCCAGGTTTCGGCTTCCTGCTGATGGGTAATAATATGATCTAAACTTAATGCCGCCAGTATAGGTATCACTATTTGCGGAATTACCAGCGTCATTGTTGGCACACGAAATTTATTATACAGCGGTAAATTATCAAACAGAAAATAATTAAAGCCCGGTAAGTTTTTTCCCATCGCCATCAGTATGGCTAAAATGGTACAGGTAAGTATCCACCATTTATGTTTACCATC
>NZ_JANPCM010000384.1:0-2239 GCF_031430955.1 Ferruginibacter sp. | reverse complement strand
AATGCGTACAAAATTACTGGGATCGCCAACATCCATGGCATTGCTGATAGTGGCAACCGCTTTTTTAGGTTGATAATGTTGCGTTTCAAAATATTGCGGTACCACATCATTGGCATTGGTGGCTGCAATAAAATGTTTTATTGGGAGGCCGCTTGCATTGGCTAAAAGCCCGGCACAAATATTTCCAAAATTTCCGCTGGGTACACAAACTACTGGCGGATTGCCCCCATCCCCTGAAGGGGAGCAAACCCATTGTTTATAGGCAAAGAAATAATAAAATTGTTGGGGTAACCATCTGGCAACATTGATGGAATTAGCAGAAGTGAGAAATAATTTTTTATTCAGTTCATCATCCAAAAAAGCAGCTTTTACCATTTGCTGGCAATCATCAAAATTACCATCCACTTCCAGCGCATGAATATTATTGCCAAGCGTTGTCAATTGTTTTTCCTGCACACTGCTTACTTTTCCCGAAGGATATAAAATCACCACATCAACACCAGGCACATTATAAAAACCATTAGCAACTGCACCACCGGTATCGCCGCTTGTTGCTACTAATACCGTAACTTTTTTATCGCTGCCCTTAACAAAATGTCCAAGGCAACGGCTCATAAATCTTGCTCCAATGTCCTTAAACGCCAGTGTAGGTCCATGATACAATTCTAAGGAAAAAATATCGTCCGTAACTTTTACTAAGGGTATAGGAAAATTTACTGTTTCTTTTACTATGCTGAATAAATCGTCTTCGCTGATTGTATTGCCAACATAAGGTTTAATTACTTCAAAAGCAATTTCTTCGTTACTGATATTTTCTATGTTGGCAATTAATTCTTTTTTTACCTGCGGAATATTTTCAGGAAAGTATAATCCTTTATCAGGTGCCTGACCGTTTACAGTAGCATCTTTAAAATTTACATTGGGTGATATTTTATTTAAGCTGTAAAATTGCATTGTTGATTGGTTAACTGGTTGATTAGTTTATTAGTTGAAGTTTAAAACTGCCATTTACAATTGACCATTCACTATTGTCCATTCACCACTTTCACTCCATCATTATTAATAGTAGTTACATGTGTATGATATTCCACTCCTATTTTATCATAAATATTTTTCATTATCTGCTCCACATTTTTTGCAGTCTGTTCTTTTTTACTCAGCATAAAAACAGAAGGGCCGCTGCCGCTGATGCCACCGCCTAAAGCTCCGGCTTCTTTGCATTGTGTTTTCACTTCATCAAAACCGGGAATTAAAATACTGCGGATGGGTTCAATAATTACATCTTCCAAACTGCGGCTGATGAGTTCATAATCGTTTTGCAAAAACCCTGCAACCAATCCTGCAATATTCCCCCATTGTTTTATCGCATCTTTTAATTGTACTTCTTTACGTAAAATTTGCCGGGCATCACTTGTCTTTACTTCTATCTGCGGATGCACAACCGTTACATACATCAGTGGCGCAGCTAAAGGAATAATATCCAACGGAAAAATAGACCGTATCAATGTAACGCCGCCATAGATGCAAGGTGTAATATTGTCGGCATGCTTTACTCCGCTGGCAACTTTTTCTCCATTCATTGCAAAGCGAACCAGATCGTGTTTGCTAAAATAATTGTTGAGTAAATGATTGGCACCTACTACTGCACCTGCAGAACTTGCAGCACTGGAACCAAGTCCACTACCGGGTTTTATAATTTTATTTATCGTTAGCTCAAAACCAATATTTTTATCAGGGTATTCTTCCATCAGAGCAATCAATGCAGCACCGGCTACATTTTTTGCAGGTTCAGTGGGCAAATTATAATCGTCAATATGTTGTATTCTTATACCCGGGCTATTGCTCAACGTTAGTTCCATTTCATCTTGCGGATGATTTAGTGCAAGCCCCAAAATATCGAAACCGCAAACGAGGTTGGCAATGGTTGCAGGGGCAAGTATTTTTATTTTTCTTTGTTCGCTCATTTTTTTTAAAGCAATTTTATTTTTTTGGGCCAGACTATATTTCTTTGATCAACTGTAGTGGCGTCGCACCCTTGTACTACATATCTCTATTGAACTTTAATTATGTTTTGCAAAAGCACCTGTCGTCCCTACGCGACGATGAGAAACATACATTATTTTTTTTACCCACCTGCATCTCCTACGGAGCTAAAGACAATAACTTAGTCTTCGTTTCTATCTTCTCCATGATTAGTTCCCCCTTCAGGGGGCGGAGGGGGCTGGGTTAAGCCGTCGCT
>NZ_JANPCM010000383.1:0-1518 GCF_031430955.1 Ferruginibacter sp. | reverse complement strand
GTAAACCAGAAAAATTGAAAGTTATAAATGGTAAATTGGCAGTAAATATTTCATTACCACAACAAGCTGTTTCTTTGTTAAAAATAGACTGGTAATTTTTTGACTTATCATAATGGTGCATTGGTACCGGATTATGCAAGTTTTCATCGTTCTGTTTGTATAAACTATTTGTATTACAATAATGACGGCTCTATAAAAAGAGTAGTAATGACAGGCGAAGGCGTACGGCCTGTAAAAAAATAATTTTTATCTGCAAAAATTTATCTGGCAAAAAGGTAATATATTTTTAAGCCTCATCAAAAAATACACTTAAAATATCTTTTATCGATGGATAAGTATTGGCAACAGGTTCCTTAATATTTTTAGTAGCCACCCATTTAATTGCAGTAATATCTTCTTCCGTTTGCGGTACAAGTTTTTGATCGTTTGCACAAACCAAATAATACCAGTGTGTAACTTTTAAAAAGTGTTTGCCAAATGCATCGTAGGTGTGATAAGTTTCACCCACCTTTTTTTTAAGAATTAAATTAATTACGCCTGTCTCTTCTTCCACCTCTCTTAAGGCGCACTCATCTGCTTTTTCACCTTTTTCTATCTTGCCTTTAGGTAAATCCCATTTATTCAGCCTGTAAATAAATAACACTTCTTTTTTATCATTTTGTACAATGCCGCCTGCCGCTTCTATTAAAGTAAAGTTTTTAAAAAATAGTTTTTTGAGTGCAGTTAAATCTTCGGAGTAAATAACGCCTGCATGAAATTCATCTTTCTTAATCTCATGTAAAAGCGATTTTATAGCAGGAACCGAAATTTCGTCAATAAAAACAGCATCGGGGTGGTGCAGTATTTCTTTCAAGTCTTTAGTTAATTCATCACAAAGAAAAACAGGCTTATCGCCAAAGTATATTTTTATGTGCATAATAATATTTCAAATTATAAATTTCAAAGTTCAAATTTGCACCATGACAAACGAAAAAGCCGTTGCAGAAAAACTTTTACAAATTAATGCAATTAAATTAAGTCCCCAACAACCATTTACATGGGCAAGCGGGTGGAAGAGCCCTATTTACTGCGATAACCGCAAAGTTTTATCCTTTCCTTACGTTCGTGATTTTATTAAAAGCGAAATGAGCAGTATAATTTTTGAAAAATTTCCTGAAGCTGATATGTTAGCAGGCGTAGCTACAGCTGGCATTGCCTGGGGTGCCATGGCTGCAGATCAATTAAAACTGCCCTATATTTATGTAAGGCCAAAGCCTAAAGAGCACGGTTTAGGTAACCAGATAGAAGGGAATTTAGAAAAAGGGCAAAAGGTAGTGGTGATTGAGGACCTGATATCTACCGGTAAAAGCAGCTTACAGGTATGTGATGTATTGAAGGCAGCCGGGGCAGAAATTATTGGTATGGTTTCAATCTTTACTTATGGTTTTAATGAAGCAGACGAAGCATTTAAAGCAGCTGGAATTAGTTATCATTCCTTAACCAATTACAATACGCTTATTAATTTAGCGGTAGAAAAAG
>NZ_JANPCM010000382.1:0-4305 GCF_031430955.1 Ferruginibacter sp. | reverse complement strand
TGATGGATATATTGTTACGCCGCAATTATTAGCTCAGGATATAGAAGTATCCGGAAGTTTAGCCGCCTACCAGGAAGTAGAATTGCACCCCGAGGTTGCCGGGAGGGTAACAGGAGTGTATTTTAGAGAAGGCAGCAATGTTGCACAGGGCAGTATGGTCTTAAAAATTTATGATGGCGATTTGCAGGCACAGTTACAAAAACTTTTAGTGCAATTAAAAACTGCCGAACAAACTGCAGAGCGATATGCCGCATTATTAAAAATAAATGGTGTAAGCCAGCAGGAATATGATTTAAATGTACTGGCTGTAAATAATATCAGGGCCGATATTAATATCATCCGTACCAATATTGCCCGAACATCTTTAAGGGCACCGTTTAGTGGTAAAATGGGTACCAGCACTATTACACCGGGTGCCTATATTTCTCCCACAACAATTATTACCACATTGCGTAAAGTAAGCCAGTTAAAATTAGAATTTACTGTACCCGAAAAATACGGTGCACAAATGAATCCGGGCAGCCTTATCCATTTTACAGTTGAAAATAATAATGCTTCTTATTCAGCAAAAATTACAGCAACAGAAAATAATATAACAGCCGAAACCAGGAGCCTTAAAGTAATTGCACTGGTAGATAAAGCCAATGCACAATTAATTGCAGGTTCATTTGCAAAAGTGCAGATACCATTGGGTGAAAATAATGCAGCATTGATGATACCTACACAAGCCATTATTCCACAGGCGAGAAATAAAAAAGTAATGGCAGTAAGAAATGGAATTGCATCAATGGAAACAGTAACCACAGGCATAAGAGATTCTGCAATGGTAGAAATTACTACCGGTTTAAAAGCAGGTGATACTGTTTTAATAACCGGATTGCTTTCCACTAAGCCGGGCAGTAAAGTGCAAATAAACCCCCTCCGCCCCTTGAAGGGGAACTAAAGCAACAGTAAGATGATAAAAAAAATTACTGAAGGCAGGGGATAAAAAAGAAAAATTAAAATGATTAAAAAAATGTACCCGTTTATTATGCCTGAAGTGGTAAATAAAGATGGCATTGAATTTAGAACATCAATAAATAATTTTAAAACAACGCAGATTGAATATATCCGAACTTAGTTTACGTCGCCCTGTTATGGCTGTTGTGCTCAGCATCGTCATCATTTTATTTGGCGTGATAGGATTTAAATTTTTAGGCGTACGTGATTATCCTGCTATCGATCCGCCTAATATTTCTGTACGTACAGCTTACCCCGGCGCCAATGCCGATATTATAGAATCGCAAATTACTGAGCCTTTAGAAAAAGCCATCAACGGTATTGCCGGTGTAAAAAATATTACCAGCAGCAGCAGCCAGGGAACCAGCAATATTAATGTAGAGTTTGAACTGGGTAACGGATTAGAAAGTGCGGCCAACGATGTACGTGATAAAGTATCGCAGGCAGTTCGTTCTTTGCCATCCGATTTAGATGCGCCTCCGGTTGTAAGCAAAGCAGATGCCAGCAGCGATGCTATTATTTCCATGACGGTGCAGAGCAATACCAAAAATCAATTGGAGGTAACAGAGTATGCCACCAATAATTTATTGGAACGGTTGCAAACTATACCTGGTGTAAGTGGCATACAAATTTGGGGCGAAAGAAAATATGCCATGCGTATTTGGTTTGATGTGGCTAAACTGAGTGCATACGGATTAACACCCGGCGATATACAAACAGCATTACAACAACAGAATGTAGAGTTACCTTCCGGTAAAATTGCCGGCGATGCAACTGAATTATCAGTAAGAACATTTGGCAATATCAATACCGAAGAAGAATTTAATAATATCATTGTAAAAAATGTAAATGGTTCGGATATTAAAATTAAAGATGTTGGTGAAGTTGTGCTTGGTCCCGAAAATGAAGAATCGGTTTTAAAAGAAAGTGGAGTACCCATGATTGCGCTGGCCATTGTGCCACAACCCGGCTCTAACTATGTTGCTATTTCCAATGAATTTTACATCCGTTACGAGCAAATTAAAAAAGAAGTGCCTTCGGATATTTCTTTAAATATTGCACTCGACCAAACTAAATTCATAAAAAAATCAATATCCGAAGTAAAAGAAACTTTAATGATTGCCATTATACTGGTGGTATTAATTATTTATCTTTTCTTCAGAGACTGGATCATTGCTATCCGTCCTTTAATTGATATCCCTGTTTCATTAATTGGCGCATTCTTTATAATGTATCTCTGCGGTTTTACCATAAATGTATTAACGCTTTTAGCCATTGTACTGGCAACAGGTTTGGTGGTGGATGATGGTATTGTGGTAACAGAAAATATTTTTAAAAAAATGGAGCAGGGCATGGGCAAGTGGCAGGCTGCCAAAGAAGGTTCCAAAGAAATTTATTTTGCCGTAATTGCAACATCAATAACATTAGCCATTGTTTTTTTACCCATTATATTTTTAGAAGGTTTTGTGGGCAGGCTTTTCCGTGAGTTTGGAATTGTGGTAGCAGGTGCAGTTTTAATTTCGGCATTTGTTTCACTAACACTTACACCGGTATTAAATGTTAAGCTAGCACGTAAAGTGCATAAGCATTCCCGTTTTTATAACGTCACTGAGCCCTTCTTTCGTGGTATGGAAAAT
Source organism: Ferruginibacter sp. (assembly GCF_031430955.1). Lineage (GTDB taxonomy): Bacteria > Bacteroidota > Bacteroidia > Chitinophagales > Chitinophagaceae > Ferruginibacter. The sequence continues at coordinate 1,669 of NZ_JANPCM010000382.1, read as the reverse complement.
GGTTACCGTAAATTGCTGCAGGGTTTTATGAAATTAAAATGGATTGCTGTCATTTTAATTTTGGCATGTTTTGCTATCATTTACATTATTGGAAAAGATATCCCTTCTGAACTGGCACCTATGGAAGACCGCAGTCAGTTTCGCCTTTCCGTAACTGCACCCGAAGGAACCTCTTACGATTACATGGATAAATACATCGACAGGGTATCGCAATTTGTAATGGATTCTGTACCGGAAAAAACAGTTTTGATCAGCATCACCGCACCAGGATTTACAGGATCAGGCTCAGTAAATACTGGTTTTGTCCGTGCTGCCCTTATTGAACCTAAAGACAGAAAAAGATCGCAGCAGGAAATTGTGAACATGATAAACAAGAATGCTTCTAAATTTAATGAGGGAAGAATTTTTGCCATACAGGAACAAACTATTTCGGTAAACAGGCGTGGCGGCCAGCCGGTACAGTTTGTTTTACAAAATATTAATTTTGATAAGATAAAAGAAGTGTTACCAAAATTTATGGAGGAGGCTTCCAAAAATCCCATCTTCCAGGGTGTAGATGCAGATTTAAAATTTAATAAACCAGAAATAAGAATTGTAATTGACCGCTTGAAAGCCAGCGACCTTGGTATAAGCATAGAAAATATTTCAGAAGCATTGCAATTAGCATTAAGCAACCGCCGCCTGGGTTATTTTACAAGAGATGGAAAACAATACCAGGTAATTGGCCAGGTGGCAAGAGATGACCGTGACGACCCCACCGATTTAAAAGGTATTTATGTAAGAAATGCTGCAGGCCAGTCGGTACCGCTAGATAATCTGGTTACGATGGAAGAAGAAAGTACGCCGCCAACTATTTATCATTTTAACAGGTATAAATCTGCAACCATTTCTTCCGGTCTTGCGCCGGGTAAAACTGTGGGTGATGGTATTAAAGCCATGGAAGAAATTTCTAAAAAAATATTAGATGATTCTTTTACCACTTCGCTTACCGGTTCTTCAAGAGATTATGCCGAAAGCGGCAGCAATACCAGCTTTGCATTTATCCTGGCATTAATATTAATCTTTTTAGTTTTGGCGGCGCAGTTCGAAAGTTTTATTGATCCATTAATTATTATGATAACCGTGCCGCTTGCCATTGCAGGTGCATTATTATCTTTAAGTTTATTTGGGCAAACACTAAATATTTTTTCGCAGATAGGAATGATTATGCTGATTGGCCTTGTAACAAAAAACGGTATTTTAATTGTAGAGTTTGCCAATCAAAAACAATTAGCAGGTGCTAAAAAAGGACAGGCCGTTATTGAAGCTGCAGTAGCAAGGTTCCGCCCTATTTTAATGACGAGCCTTGCTATGAGTCTAGGTGCGTTGCCCTTAGCTTTATCATTAGGCGATGCCTCTACCAGCCGCATTCCGTTGGGTATTGTTATTGTAGGTGGTATTATGTTCTCTTTAATTCTTACTTTATTGGTTATACCTGCCATGTATGCTTTTCTTTCCAGTAAAAAGAAAAGAAGTGAGCTCGACGATTTAGAACCAACCAGTTTATCAGTTTAAAATATGTTGTTTTGATGAAGAAGTTTTTTTTTACCGCAGTAGTTTTTAGTTTTGTATTTGCAGCACCACAAAATGTTTCTGCACAAAATATATTAACTGCCGAAGATGCCGTAGC
>NZ_JANPCM010000381.1:0-17236 GCF_031430955.1 Ferruginibacter sp. | reverse complement strand
GCAAACCATCCATTAACCCTTAATAAATAATAACTGGTTTTACGCTGGTATATTTTTATAAATACCGTAATTAATCCCATCAAAACCATCGATAGAAAAACCAGCACTCCAATTCGTTTGTAAGCAAGCCCCATATGCTGTATGTAATAATAATCTCTGAGCAAAACAGATATTACCAAAACAGCGTTTTGAAAAATCCAACCATAAGCACCGTAACGCAGCCATTTATTTTTTTTATAAAAATTTAAATTTCCCCTGAAGAAAAATAACAGTACCAGCATAGCCAGTACAATGGAAAATATCAGCATGCCTGTACCTTCATGCACATACTCTTTTAAATTAAGATTGGGGGTGTAGTTAAAACCAAACCACACATACACAATATCAATAGCATTAATAAACAGCAGTAAAATATTTAACATTACCAGGCTTAGTATACCCACCGTATTTTCGTTGCGTAAAGCCATAACACCATTGGTAAAGCGGCCCATAAAAAGCGACAGTATGTCAAATGATGCACTCTCTTTCCATTTTTTTAAATTATTTTTTTTGCGCCACAAATCATTATGCTGCAAATAATCTTTTTCAGAAAAATAATTGCTGTGCATTTTTAATAATAAGCCGCCGGTAACTAATAAACCCAGCAATAAAAAACCAAACCTGCTCCAGCTAAACCACCTAAAAAATTTGGTAAAGAAATGTTCTATTGCAAGGCCCATATCTTTTACTACATCCTGAAATACAGCATTAGAAAATGAATACAGCAAAAAGAAAATGCCTGCAATAAGAAATGGTATAATTAAAAACCGCAGGGCCTTTCTTATCCCAAAAGATTTTATGCCTGTTATTTTCACCTGCCTGATATTTTCAAAAAATGAAAAAATAAACAGTACATAATTACCAACTGCAGATGCTGCAGCATACCAAACGGAGCGATGAAGGTATTGTGTAAACACTACCACCAATAAAAGTGTGGTGCTAAATGCCAGCTTAGTAGCATCGTATTGTGTACAATAAGTGCAACTAAAGTAACTGCATGTGCCAGCAACAGCCACTTCATTGCCGGTTTGGTAAAAGCAGCAGGGTACAAATAAAAAACGGACCATAAAACAAAAGCATCAAAGAGTAAAGCATTAAGCGCCAGTTTCTCCTGCCAAAAAATAAAATTGAATAAAACGGCACCTGAGGCTACTAAAAAAAGTTTAAGTGCGGCAACTTTAATCCCTCTGTCATCTAAAGAGGCGTCAATAATTTTAGTATCAAATTCTTTCATTTATTTATTATTTTAAGTTGTTTTAAAAACGATAATATTTTACTTGTAAAAAATAATTCCATATAATACCAGCAGATTAAAATGGTGTGGTTAATTTTTTGCATCAGTATTAATTTTATCAATAAGCAATTGTGTTGGCTGGTGTAAAATTTCAAACCATTTCCACCCGGCGATGGGAATACATTTTTTTCCCCTGTAATAAGCAGTTTTAAATTTGCTCCAATGCTCCGGCATGGTTACCATGCCATACAAAACTGTAGCCGCCACCGGAAAAGAAATATGCCTGTTGCCCAGCATAAAGCATTGCAGACAAACTTCGCCATCATCTGTTGTATCGTATTGCAGCAAAATATGTTTAATGTCATGCTTGGCATAATGCGGCAGCAATTTTATTTTTCTCTTCTCCAAAAAAATAATTAAATCTTTTCCTAATGTTCCGTTAGAAAAAAGTTGCAGTTCTTTATCTGAATAAGGAAAAATTTTTGGTTTACGAATAAAGCGTAATACCGGCAGTGCCATATTATGCGTAAGAAAAACTAAAAGTTTACTACGCAGCAGCAGTAATTTTTTATGCAGCTTATTCATTAGTTTTAAGTTGATTTCTAAATGATAAAATACCTGCAATTGAAGAAATAATAATACAAAGCCCTGCAGCATACCTTGCCTGCTTAAACTCTGTACCAAATGTGTTGACGAAAAATACAGCGCCAATTAATGCACAAAAAAAAGTGGTGGCTAAAATTATTTGAAACAAAGCGTACCCTTGCTTTCCATTGGCCATAGCAATGGTTGTGGTTAACCACACCATCCCTACCAGTGGCACGCTGCATATAAATGAAAAGATACAGGCTAAAATTACAACGCCTGCTGATCCGTTAAATTCATCCTTATCAAAAATCATTATACAAATACCACTTAATATTCCATTTAAAAGCGAAGCCACAAACCACACTCCTATAAATGTAAAAAAGGTTTTGATGTATTTATTCATAATTTAAAAGTGCTTTGTATTTCAAAGTGAAAGTACAAAAAAATTTATTTTACTGACCCGATCATTTTTTCCAATGCTGTTAAATGTAACTTAAAAGCTTTTTCGCCTGCTTTGGTAACGGTGTAAGTGGTGTTTGTTTTTCTGCCAATAAAACCTTTTTGAATTTTTACGTAGCCGCTTTCTTCCAATGTTTTTAAGTGGCTGGCTAAGTTGCCATCTGTTATACTCAGCAGTTCTTTCAATTCATTAAAATTTATTTCCACGTTCACCATCAGGGCGCTCATTATGCCCAGGCGAATACGGCTGTCAAAAATTTTATTTAAGTTTTCAATTAAATTCATAACACGGTAACTTTACACCTTAACTTTTCCCCTATTGCCAATTCCTAATTCCCTTTTCCTAATTGCCTTTCCTTTCATACTTATTCCACATCACTATTCCATAAACAATATGCAGTACTCCAAAACCCATTGCCCAAAAATGTAACCCATATCCAACATACCATAGGTTTATAATACCCAACAACAATATACCATAGCCTAAATATTTTACTTCGCCTAAAGTGTATTTGCTGCCGTTGATTAATGCAAGGCCATAAAAAATTAAACAGCCCGGTGCAATTAAATCAAATTGCCCCATTTGCATCATCCTGAATAAAAATATTCCCCCAGCCATTAAAGGTATTGCTGTGTTCCATAATAATCTTAATGTAGAATTGCCCCACATTGGTGTACTTGTTTTTTTACTTCTTAAAAAAGTAAATAAAAATGCAAGGGTAAATGCAGCCACAAAAGTTAAAGTGGCTATCCAGAATAATTCATTCAACAATTGCCTGCCGCCTTCATCAATAAGGTGGCTTAACTGGCAATCGCCTTTTACCCAGCAATTAATTTTTTGACTGGCAAACCATGCACCAACCAAAGCACACACACCGGCAGCTATACCGCTTAAGCCACTTAGGCTGATGAAACGGCTGCTGCGTTCCATCATTTTTTTTATGTGTTGCAGATCTTCTAATGACTGTTGTGGAGTATTCATACAAAAGCACTTTGAAATACAAAGTAAATGATTGCTTTTGAATTTTGCAAATTAATTTTTACCGGGTGAGTCATCCTTTGTGGGTGACTTACCCCGTAAAAATTGTTCTAAATGTAAGGTTTACCCTTGGCTGATGTATTTTTTTTGTTGGAGGTAACCGGTGCAGCCAGTTGGTTTGCGTAGTACCTTTCATTACCAGTAAACTACCGCTTTCTAATAAAACAGCAACTGTTTCTTTAGTTTGTTTATGCTTAAAAGAAAATTTTCTTTCGGCACCAAAACTTAACGAAGCAATGGCGCCATTTTTTGCTAAAGTTTTTTCATCATCACTGTGCCATGCCATACCTTCATCGCCATTGTGGTATAAATTTAAAAGGCAGGAATTATATGTTGCCTGCGAAAGTTCTTCTGCCTTATTTTTTAATTCGAGTAATGCTGCCGTCCATGGCAGTGCGTATTTTGTAGCGTTGGAATAAGTGTAAGCATAATTACTATCGCCGTACCATGCGGCTTTTCGTTTGGTAATAATGTGCTTATTAAAAATTATGGCTTCGTCATTTTTCCATTCAATGGTTTTTAACAGGGTGTCATAATAAAATTTTGCTTTGCTGCTGTCAAGTATAGTACCATAATAATTTACTGTACCATCATTGGGCAACAAATTAATATTGGGATCAGCTGAGTTTGGGAACAGGTGCATTTTTCCAGTTTTATATTTTTCTTTCATACAACGGCCACATGGCCTGTATCCATTTTCAATAGCAATTTTCTCTGATAAAAAAAATATGCGGTTTTCTTTCTTCATTCTTTTGCCGGATTTACAGGACAACAATCCATAAATATTTAAGTTCAGGTTTCCTGCTAAAATAATTTCCTTTTTCCTGATACTACTTTTCAAAAGTATTTTACTTATTTCAATATGCTTTAGCAAGAATAAAATTTAAAGTTGATTTTACAATTTTGTTTGTGCAGCTTCCCAACCAATGATTGCCGTTTTTCTTACAGGCCCCCACATGTAGCCGCCAAATGTGCCGGTAGATTGTATAACCCTGTGGCACGGAATTAAAAAAGCAACAGGATTGCTGCCAATGGCAGTGCCTACTGCTCTTGAAGCGTTGGGGTTTTTAATTTGCGCTGCAATTTTTCCATAGGTAGATAATTGGCCCATGGGGATTTTTAACAAAGTTTCCCAAACTTTTAATTGAAAATCGGTTCCCTTTAAATGCAATTTTATTTGATGAAGTTTACTCCAGTCGTGTGTAAAAATATATAATGCATTTTGTTGCATGATGTCCAGCATTTGTTTAAACCTGGCTTTAGGAAAATGATTTTGCAAATTAATCAGTGCCTCCTTTTCATCATCGGCAAATGCCATATAACAAATGCCCTTATTTGTGGAAGCCACTAAAATATTTCCAAAAGGAGTTTCAGCATAACTGTAATTTATAAAAAGATTTTCACCACCATTTTTAAATTCGCCTGGTGTCATGCCTTCAATTTTTATAAACAGATCATGTAATCTGCCAGTACCCGAAAGTCCGGTTTCGTAAGCAGCATCAAATAGTGTTGCCTGCTTATCTTTCAACATATTTTTTGCATATTGTATGCTGGTGTATTGCAAAAATTTTTTAGGACTAACGCCTGCCCATTCTGTAAATAATCTTTGAAAATGAAAAGGGCTTAAATGAATTCTTTTAGCCACTTCGTCCAAGTCGGGTTGTTGTTTAAAATGGGTTTGTATGTAATCTATAGCGGCAGCAATCCTGCAATAATCAATATTTTCCTGTTCGCTCATTTTTTTAATTTTATTAAAGCAAAAGTATTTTGTTTTTAAAAGCGATAAAACCCGAATCTTGCTGCATTAGATAATTGCGTAAAATCTGTTCTTTGTATTTTATCAGCTTTACAAGATCGCTCATTTTTTCTTCTTATCTTTAATCATACTAAACCGTAACCCCAATATTTTTAAACTTTTATTATTACAATGAGATACATTTTTTTAAGCCTTGCTTTCTTCTTTAATACTACAACCCTTTTTTCACAAACAAAAATTAACCCTGCAGCAATTGATATTGTAAGGGACAGTTTTGGTGTGCCGCACATTTTTGCAAAAACGGATGCAGAAGTTGCGTATGGCCTGGCATGGGCCGAAGCTGAAGATGATTTTGAAAGTATGCAACAGGTGGTTTTGCCTGTAAAAGGTTTAATGGGTAAAGTACTGGGCAAAGCTGGTGCGGCGGGTGATTATGCTTTTGCGCTATTCCGCTGCAGAGAAATAACGGAAGAAAAATGGAATACACTTTCGCCAGAATTTTTAAAACTGATTGATGGTTATGTACAGGCATTAAATCATTATGCAGTTACACATCCCAATGAAGTTTTGCATAAAAATTTATTTCCCATTACTGCTAAAGATTATATCGCTTCGTCAGTTTTAGCACTAACGGTTTTTAATGGTGCCGATGGCGCCTTACAGAGAATTTTTACTAACAAAGAATGGGAAGCTCCGGAGCTAAATAAAAAAGGCAGCAACTCTGCAGCAATACAAAATACCAAAACAACAACCAGCGAAGCTTTTCTTTTAATTAATGCACACCAACCCAATACCGGGCCGCAGGCTTTTTACGAAGCTCACATTTGCAGCGAAGAAGGTTTGAACGTTATGGGAGGATTGCTTGCTGGCGGGCCATGTATCTTGCATGGTGTTAACGAAAATCTCGGTTGGGCACACACGGTAAATTTTTGCGACAGGTTAGATGAATATCAATTAGAAATGAACCCTGAAAACAGCTTACAATATAAATTTGATGGCGGGTGGGTTAATCTTGAAGTAAAAACAATTAAACTGCACATCAAAGGAATTCCTATTGCAATTAAAAGAAAAGTTTACTGGAGTAAATATGGTGCCACCATGAAAAATAAGCAGGGCTTTTTTTCTATTCGCCTTGGTGCTAATATGAAGATTGGGGCATTACAGCAATGGTATGAAATGAATAAAGCAAAAAACTATACAGAGTTTTATGCCGCACTTAGCAAACAGGAATTAAGTATGTTTAATATTATGTATGCAGATAAACATGACACCGTTTTTTATATCAACAATGCACTGATGCCTGTAAGAGATGCTTCGCCGGAATACAACTGGAAAAGAACTTTGCCCGGTAACACTTCTAAAACTTTATGGACAAATTTTAGAAACATAAAAGAACTGCCTCAATACATTAATCCCTCCAGCGGATTTTTATTTAACACCAATCATTCTTCTTTTTTAGCAACCGGCGCAGCGGATAATTTAAAACCGTCTGCATTTGCCAAACAAGATGGCTGGGAACAATACCATTTAAACAGAAGTGTACGTTTTTTAGAATTGTTTCCACAAAATGAAAAACTGAGTTACGAAAAATTTAAAGAAATTAAATTTGATAAGCATTTGCCATCAGTACTGCAATACACTTATAAAATTGACAGTATGTTTTTATTAAGCGAAAGTGATTATCCGGAAATGGCTTCACTAATAACCACATTTAAAAACTGGGATAAAAGCGCCGCCGCAGAAAGTAAAGGCGCTGCGATATTTTTATTAACCTATGAACATCTTAAAAAAACATTAGCAGGACAAGCGCCTAGGCTGATCACAAAAACTGAAGCCATTGAAACTTTTAAGTATGTAAACAATTATTTGCAAACCAATTTTGGCAAACCAAATATTACGTTAGGTGATCTGCAAAAATTAGTTAGAGGTGATAAGGCATTTCCATTAGGGGGTTTTCCTGATGTATTGAGTCCGCAATGGACAGCCCCTTATAAAAATGGCCAACTAAAATCTATTGGCGGCGATGGGCTGATTATGTTTGTACGTTTTGCAAAAGAAGGCTTACCAAAAATTGAAACCATTAATATGTATGGCGCCAGTGCCAAACCAGGCAACAAACATTTTGACGACCAGGTACAAATGTATTTACAGCAAAAAACAAAAACGATGACGCTGGATAAAGCAACAGTGTATAAGAATGCGGAGAGGGTTTATCATCCGGAATAATTATTTACTTTCATTAGAAGATTTTATTTTGTCATCTAAGTATTTTTTAAACTGTTTGTCGATTTGATTTAATTCAAGGGCTTCGTCATAATTGAAATAAATTTCAAGATCTGCATCTGCGATTTCAGCGATCTTTTTGTCTATTGCAAACCCACCGCAAATTGCAAGATGAGGTTTGATATCGTCCTCATCGTTTAGAATAACTTTATATAACAAGAAACGAAGTTGTTTTCCATTTACAAATCCTGTCATTTCTTTTAAAAACTGAATACTTTTTGTTTCTACTTCATAGTCTTCCTCCAATGAAACTGCCAAATAACTTTCTGCAAATTTTTGCTGTGTATAAAATTCTTTCGGAAAAAGATTTACTTTATTAATATCTTTTAGTGAGTTATAAAAAGCCGTACGCCATGATTTATTTGAGGCGAATTTTTTAATTTCTACAATTGAAACAGGCTGATTATTTTTTAATAAAGCAAGTACAGCATTATTTTTAACCCACAAATCTGGTATTAAAACAAATTTATTAAGCAATGCATTTGCTTCTACTGATTTAAATTTTCCTAAAAAACTAATCAATTCTGCATTAAATGGCGGAAATACATTCTCTTTATCTTTCTTAATTTTATTGTACTGATGTTTTGTTATAGAAAATACACCCTCATTGTTTTGCAAAACAATAGCAGGCTCCAGCATATTACTATCAACCAATTGATTACCTAATTTAATTATTGTACTGCCCACAACTGTATCAGAATATAATTTAGTTGCTTCCGGAAAAAAACCTTTAAGCAACTCAAGCGTATCTTGCATAGCATACATTAAATTATAAACATTCCCTTTAACCGGTGGCTGATTTAGTAATAAATTTTTTAATAGCGCATAACTGTCAGAGGTTTTATTTTCAGCCAGCATTTCTAATTGCATCATTTGTATATCTGCTGTCGAATCATTTTTAACTGCATAGGTTTGTTTTACAAAATTGATTATGCTGCTATCCTGTATTTTAATAATCTCATCACCAAGGATTTCATTTATCGTTTTATAATCTTCTTCAAAATTTTTATAATTTTTTAAGACAGCTTTATATAATAAAGGCAAATCTTCTTTTGTAAGACTTATATCTTTCAATACTTCCTTAGCCTTACTTACAGTTATGCTATCATTGCTGTGTAAGGCAGCAAATAATTCAGCAGCCTTATTTTTAAAAATTGAAGACGGGTAATAAACTGAAAATACTGTGGTATTAAAAAAAATATTTGAGTTTTCTTCTTTTAAGTCTTTCGCAGTTAAATAAGCATACAGTGTGTAAAGACTATCGCCATTAAGATAAATTTTAAGTTTTTTATACAGGTCTGCCCCATGAATTTTTATCAATACCTCTGCATTTTTTACTGTATCATTATGGAAAGTATAGGAAATTAATGAATCATTATACTTTTTAAAACTATTTGATCTTTCCTTAAAAAAGGAAGTGTCGGCATTGCTCCAGTAATAGGGCAAAAAACTTTCAATTTCTACTGAATAATTAGCGGCGGAATTTATGTCTCTCACCTGATACGTTTGCAACCTGTCGTTATAACTATATTCAGCTGTATCGGATTTTATTTTTTCAAAGCTGGCAGGAGCATAAGTGCTAAATCCGTTGTTTAAAACTTGTTTTTTAAAAGGCGTTTTAATGATTGGCTCAGGCGAAAATGAGCGAAAAAAATTTGTAACATTTGGAAAGTCTGCTCTTTCCTTTGATGATACTACCATTGGCATGTAAGTGCGGTTACCCCTGCGTATAAGATATCCCTGCAAAACAAATTCGGCATTATTTTGTGTTTGCAAAGCCACAAAATGACAGGCAGTATAATCTTTAAAAGATAAAGTAGAAAATTCCTTTACTTTATTACCTGTATAAACATTTAAGTTTTTTTTGTACTCCTCAAAATAAATACTGTCATTTTCTATAATAAATCCGGGCTTTGTTTCTTTCACCGCAACCATATAATAACTGCCATCTGAGTAATCAATCATGGAGTAATTGTCAAATTCAACCCCTTCTTCATCTTTTTGTTTACTCTCAACAATTTTACCCGGAGCCATCATGCTAAAAGCATTTCTTGCATTCACAAATTTTTGCCAGTTGTTTTTTCCTGCAATATTTTCTTCGTTAAAAAACAAAGAGGTAAAAAATTTTTCTGCATTATCAGTATATAATTCACCCCCTTCTTTTACACCGAAAATTACCATGAAGAGTTTATTTTCTTTAATAATAATCCGATACCTGTATTCCCCCTGTCCTTTTTGCAAAGCATGCATTTCTATCCCCTTACAATTTTTATACTGAATATTTTTCAACCTCTTTACTTCATAATTATTTTTTTTGTACGTTTCTATAAGCCGGTGGAAAACACTATCAGCATTCGTTTCGCCGCCGGGCAAAGCAGTAACAGCCAAACCATATACACTTAAGTCTGTAATATCAATATACATTTTCATCGGCAAAACTTTTTCTGCCATTACAGGGGTAGGATTGCCCGGCATTTGCACGTGGCACATTTTATTTTCGTCTTCTACCGTCATCCAGGGAATTTCCTTAACTGTGTATTTATAAGCTTCTGGTGCAATAATATTTCCTGATAAAACAGGCTCAACTAAGAGACCCCGTTGCTGCAATAAAGTTATTACACCGCTATCGCCGGGTAAGTGTGCCGCTCCCACTGCAAAAAAACTGCTTCTGATCTGTAACAGACTGTCCATACGCACAGCCATCTTTTTATTTCTTTTTATTAAAAGTAAATCTTCAAATGATTTATTTAAATCTCCATTTACCATGTTATCTAAAGAACTCAAGTCCTTATCGAGATATATTTTTTTCATCCGCTCCAAATAATTAATTTGCAAAGCGGTATCGTTTTTTATAAAATCATCAATATTAAATTTACCGATCTCATTTACAACTTCAAACTGGTCTGCCACGTCTTCAATACCAACAGTAATCTTGCCCTGCTTACGGGCAATAGAAAAAAGATACAAATCCATTATAGCGGGCATATCATCGGCACGTTTTGGAGTATACTTTAAACGCCTCCTTTCTTCCGCCAATTTTCTAGCGGTAATTTTATCGGCAGGGATTTTTAATTTTTTTTCCAGCTGCTTAGATATTTTTTTATACTCACTCTCATTTAAAATATTTTTTAAAAAATCTGACGTGTCTTTTTTTTGCAGAGCAATTATCATGCTATCCATCATTTCATCCGGATTAATTTCCATTGCAAAGGCATCTGTTTTTTCTATAGCATTGTACAAAGAATCTGTAAAGAAAAAAAGTCTCCTGTCCTGTACATGCATAGTGCCAAATAAATAAGACGGCTGCAAAAGATTTTTACCGGTTATTTTCCAAAGTAAAGTGGAGGGATATTTTTTTTGGGCACAAACTGAATTACTAAAAAATAAGAGTGCAACGATAATTTGAAGGGAGCGGTTTAAAAGCATCTGTAGGTTTTAAGGTTTAATATTAATAAAAATATTCGAGATAGCACTGCAAGCCCGCCTTATCTCCTCCTCACTAATCACCAGTGGCGGCACAATTCTTAAACAATTACTGGCAAACAAAAACCAATCGGTAAAAACGCCCTGTAAAATTAATTCGTCTATAATTTCTTTATTGGTTTCAAAATTTTCAAACTCTATGGCAATCATTAAACCGCAACTGCGTACTGTTATGGGTCTTGACGGTTTAAAACCGTCTGACCCCTGTGAAAGCAACTTTACAAATAAATCTTCTTTTCCTTTTACCCCATCAATTAATTTTTCGTCCAGCAACACTTTAAAAGCGGCTAAGCCTGCGGCACAGCAAACCGGGTGGCCACCAAAAGTATTGATATGCCCCAGCACCGGATTATGAGACAGGCTGTCCATTATTTTTTTATCGGCAATAAAAGCACCTAACGGCATACCGCCACCTAAAGCTTTACCCAATAATAAAATATCGGGTACCACATTAAATTGTTCAAAAGCCCAGAGCGTTCCATTGCGGCCAAAGCCGCATTGTATTTCATCTAAAACTAAGAGCGTTCCGGTGGCAGTACATTTTTCTCTTAGAGTTTTCAGCCAATTATTTTTCGGTACTAAAACACCGGCTTCGGCTTGTACTGTTTCTGCAATTACGCAGGCAGTGCGTTCGGTAATGTTTTCTAAATCTTCAAACGAATTATAATTCAGCTGCATGGTATCGGGCAGCAATGGCCGAAATGCATTGCGCCAGTACTCATCTCCCATTATACTTAATGCACCCTGTGTGCTGCCATGATAACTGTTTTTAAAAGAAATAATTTGTGTACGTCCGCTACAACGCTTGGCTAATTTCATGGCGCCTTCTGTGGCTTCGCTGCCGCTGGCAGTAAAAAAAACAGCATTTAATGAAGCAGGTAAATATTGGGTGAGCATTGTGGCGTATTGCACCTGCGGACTTTGCACCAACTCCCCATACACCATTATGTGAAGGTAATCTTCTAATTGTTTTTTTATGGCTTCAATAACTTTTGGGTGGCGATGGCCCACATTACAAACACTTATGCCGCCAATTAAATCAATGTATTCTTTTCCAGCTGTATCAAATAATTTGCTGCCCTCGGCTTTTACAATTTCTAAAGCTAAAGGTGCTTCGGAAGTTTGGCCTACATGATTTAAAAAAAGCTGGCGGTTATTCATTTTTAATTTAGTGTTGAAATATTTTACGAAATTAGTGTTTTGGTAAATGTAAATACCATGACCTAATAACACAAAAATGAAAATTGCTAAACGAAAATACAACCTGCTTATAAAAAATATTGGGATAACTATTGACCAGGCAAGGCATAATGCTGTACAGGCTGTGTATTCTTTTTATTTAAAAGGCAATTGGGAAATTGGCAGGCATATAGTGGAATTTGAGCAGGAAGGAAATGAACGGGCAGAGTACGGAAGCGACCTGCTGGAGCGGCTTTCGAAAGATTTACAGCAAAATTACGGGAAAGGATTTGGCAGGCGCAATGTGTTAGATATGCGAAGATTTTATCTAACTTATCAAAAATGGCAGGCAGTGCCTGCCAAATTAGGATGGACACATATTGTAACCTTACTGGGAGTATCAAACGAACTGGGTAGAAAATTTTATGAGATAGAATCGGTAAAATGTAATTGGGGATACAGAGAATTGCAGCGGCAAATTAATTCTTCGCTTTTTGAAAGGCTTGCATTAAGTAAAGATAAAAAAGGAATATTACAGCTTGCTAAAAAAGGACATCTGGTAACACACGCCGAAGAAGCTATTAAAGACCCTTACATCCTCGATTTTTTAAAAATACCACAAAGCAATAAGGTAACTGAAAAACATTTAGAGCAAAAAATAATTGATAACCTGCAAATGTTTCTGCTGGAACTTGGCAAAGGTTTTACTTTTGTAGCAAGGCAATACAAACTTTCGCTGCGTAATAAACATTTTTATATTGACCTGGTATTTTATCACCGCATATTGCGCTGCTTTATTTTAATTGATTTAAAAATTAAAGAAGTGGAGCACAATGATATTGGGCAGATGAATATGTACCTTAATTATTTTAAGAAAGAAGAAAATGTAACAGGTGATGCTGCGCCAATTGGTATTATACTTTCCACAGATAATGATGAAGTGATGGTGGAGTTTGCAATGGGTGGGTTATCCAATAAAATATTTGTTTCTAAATACCAGTTGTATTTGCCTGACAAAAAAGTATTGCAGCGAAAATTAAAATCGCTTTTACAAAGTGTAAGATAAATTTATTGTTTATTTACGCTTAGATAAAAGCTCAATAAAGATATACTGTTGAAGAGTGTCTCGCCTTAGGCCAGACCAATGAAGTAAAATAGAACCAATAAAGCCAGGTTCAATAAAATAAAAATTGCCGAAGGCAAATAAAAAACCTTACAAAAAAATGAGCGAACAAGAAACAGCAGGCAGCTTGAATAACTCCCCTTCAGGGTATGGGGGCAAGCCACTAATTCTTCCTGTAAAAGGAGTAATGCCCACCATGGGTAACAATTGTTTTGTAGCGCCTAATGCCACTATTGTTGGCGATGTGGTAATGGGTGATGAGTGCAGCGTTTGGTTTAATACCGTATTGCGTGGCGACGTAAATTTCATCCGCATGGGCAACAGGGTAAATGTGCAGGATGGCGCCATAATACACTGTACTTACCAAAAAACGGGTACTACTATTGGAAATAATGTTAGCATCGGACACAATTCAATTGTACATGGATGCGTTATAGATGATAATGTGCTGGTAGGCATGGGTGCGATTGTGATGGACAATGTGCATGTAGGCAGTAACAGTATTATAGCTGCCGGATCTGTTGTACTGGAAAATACTAAAGTAGAGTCCGGAACAATTTATGCCGGTGTGCCTGCAAAAAAACTAAAAGACATCAGCCAGGAATTAATACACGGGGAAATAAACAGGATTGCGGAAAATTATGTGATGTATAGCGGGTGGTTCAAGGACCCGGCCCCACCTATCCTTCCGCCAGTTGGCGGAGAGGGAAATGGAGAAGATCAAATAAGAAGATAAATTCAAATTGAATACGACCCTATCCGAGTTCCTTCTACTAAAGGATAAAGGTTGGGATGATGTTTTTTTGGAGACGGGCAATAGTTCCATGATGAGACATTTGTGGCAGAGTTTATCCTGAGGAATGAAGGGCTCCGTTCAACAGAGAATATCTATTTAACTTTTATTAAAGCGTAGATAAAGGAGAAAAAAATTATCTTTAAGCAATGAAAAAAATAGTTGTAGCCATATTTTGTGTTTCGTTTTTATTAAGCGGATGCTTTATAACAAATATTTTTAGAAAGAAAGATAAATATGGCTGCCCCAGTGATGGCCGGAATGTGGGTGCCGAAAAAATATTAGCCGGCGAAAAAGTGAAGAAGGCAAAATACAAAGGCGGCAAGAAAGCTGTTGGAGAATAATGGTTTTATGCGGCGGTATTTTTTACTGCCGGTTTATTATAATAACGATTACCCTATATTGAAAATTTAAATTAAACTCTATGTGTTACCAACTGAAAACGTCTAATGGCGCTACCGAAGCAGTTATTGATGACAACTGCGGCATCTCTAAATTTTACGCCATTGCCACCACGCTGGCAGAAGAATTACAGGTAAAATTTTTAAACCAAATTGATGATGCAGAATCTTTAGACTGGGATTTTCAGTACAAAGACAATTTTTTAACCCTGCACTACAGCATTTTTAATGGCGTAAGTATTTTACCCCAGCATTTAAAAAGTGTAAAAAAAGACAGTAACGCTGTAATGGAAGTGGCTAATTATTTGGAGCGTATGGCGTATTGATGTATGATATAGGATGTATGATATATGATTTTAAGACTGTATAATAAATACATACTGATACTCTCAAAAGAAGTCATAAATCAGACATCATAAATCTAAAATTTCTTATCAATGCTTTCTAAAATATTGCAGTAGCTGATATAGCGGTCCATGGAAATAGTATTATTTTCAACAGCTGCTTTTACGGCGCAGTTAGGTTCATTAGTATGCATACAGTTATTAAACTGGCAATCGTTTATTAAAGCCATCATCTCCGGAAAATAATGCGACAATTCCTGTTTAGGAATATCTACCAAACCCAATTCTCTTATTCCGGGTGTATCAATAATTTTTCCTCCAAAAGGCACATCAAACATTTCGGCAAAAGTAGTGGTGTGCAAGCCTTTACCACTCCAGCCACTAACATCCTGCGTTTTTAATTTCATCTCCGGAAAAATCTTATTTAAAAAAGATGATTTACCCACACCGCTGTGACCGCTTAAAAGTGTAACCTTATCTTTTAATAATGTTTTTACATCTTCCACGCCTTCATTAGTTTCAACACTTATTTTTTTTACAGTGTAGCCAATAGTTTCATACATGTTTTTTAAAAGTTCAAACTTTTCTTCTTCTTTCTTTTTATATAAATCGGCTTTATTAAAAACAATAATGGTGGGTATATGAAAACTTTCGGAAGAAATTAAAAACCTGTCCATAAAACCCTGCGATGTTTTAGGATCTTTTAATGTGGCAAATAAAAGTGACTGATCTAAATTAGAAGATATAATATGGTGCTGGTGTTTATTAGCCGGAGATGTACGGGTGATATAATTTTTTCTGTCGTAAATTTTGGTGATTGTAGCACCACTCTCTAATTCATTTTCAATTTCTATTTCCACAGCATCACCCACAGCAATAGGATTAGTGCTGGTGAGCCCGTCAATTTTAAACTTGCCCAGCATACGGGCATTAAATTGTTTACCAGTATCATCCTTAACTACATACCAACTGCCGGTACTTTTATAAACGGTTGCATTCATTAACAGCAAATTTCACTAAATAAAATCAATTATACTAATTGGGTGTCTGCTCGCTAAAAAGGTGTCTGGCCACTTATAATACTCTGTAAAGCAAAAAATATTTTGTGCAGATACAAACTCTTTATTTTAAACGCTCTTCTTAGTGGCCTGACACCATCTAAGGAAATTTTCTAAACACTGTAAACCGCAATATTACTTCCAGCAGCAGCAAAGCCAGTGCGATCATTACAAAAGGAAAAAATTTTTCAGTATATCTGGTTAAGGTAGATATCTCCACTTTTGTTTTTTCCAGGCGGTCGATTTCAGTATAAATATTGGCGAGGCCATCATTATCTTTTGCCCTGAAATATTTGCCTCCCGTTTCTGATGCTATTTCTTTCATCAACTTTTCATCAATAGTAACTTTTACGTTTTGCATTTGTACACCCAGCGGTGTATTAAAAGGTTGCGGTGCATACCCATCAGTACCCACGCCAATGGTATAAACTTTTACCGCAAATGCTTTTGCAATTTCTTTGGCTGTTTTAGGGTCAATCAATCCGCCATTATTTTCTCCATCGGTTAATAAAATAATTACTTTACTTTTCCCTTTGCTGTTTCTAATTCTGTCTACACTGGTACTAAGGCCGCTTCCAATTGCTGTTCCATCTTCCAAAAGCCCGTTATGAATATTTTCAATAGCAGTTAACAAAACACCATGGTCGGTGGTAATGGGGCATTGCGTAAAACTTTCTCCTGCAAAAATTACCACACCAATTCTGTCGGTAGTTCTTCTATTTACAAAATCGGCTGCTACGGCTTTTGCAGCTTCCAGCCGGTTAGGTTTTAAATCCTGCGCCGTCATACTGCCGCTAACATCAATACATAAAATTATGTCCACACCTTCCCCTTCCGTTTGTTGCAAATCGTTTTTAGTTTGCGGTTTTGCCAAAGCAATTATTATACAGCTTAATGCCAGCAATCTTATTATAAATGGCAAGTGGCGTAAAGAAGTTTTTGCTGACGATAATCCTTTTGCCCCGGCATCAGAAATAATAACAGACCCCTGCTGTTTATTATTTTTTATACTGTACCAGAAAATTAAAAATAACAGCAGTGCAAACAGCGCAAAAAACCAGGGCTGGGCAAAAGTTAAATTATCAAAATAGTCGAATAACACTGTTGTTTATAATTTATTGTTTGTATTGGGTTGTTGTATAAATTGTATGGTGTCTTTTATTTTACCGAGGCACTCTTCGCTTTCAATTGCTGTGGGCAAATATTTTGCAAATTTTACAGCATCGCCGCAACGCAATGCAGTTGCTGCGTTAGTAATTTTATCTGCGGGTAAATTATTGGTTGATAAGTGAACGAGTGTGTCGCCGGTTGTTTTATTCATAATGCTGGCCCGCTGCTTGCGGCTTATAAACCATTTAAAAATTTCTGCAAGTCTTGCATGATACTGTTTTATATCCTGTGGATTTTGCAAATTCAATTGTTTCAATTTTTCTAACGATTGCAAGGCTTCTTCATAA